>JAUHWN010000088.1 GCA_030424665.1 Bdellovibrionia bacterium
ACATCTGGGGGGCCGGGTGATACCGATCTCAAAGAAAACTCTGTTTTACGACTCAACCTCTTGGGTGAAATCGTAGAAAAAGATAGTAATTTTAATTTTAATTTTGGTGGTCCAATGGGTTTTAGCAAGTTGGAACCACAAATTGGCTTATGGGATGTGCGCAAAGCTCTTGAGAGTGCCGCAAAAAATGATTCGATCAAGGGACTCTACTTGCGTTTTTACTACGTCGACGGTGGATGGGCATCAGTTGAAGCCTTAAGGCGCGCTCTTGAGGCATTTAAAAAGTCGGGCAAGTTTATCATTGCCTACGCAGATTTCTACACAGAGGCTGCCCTTTACCTTTCATCGGTTGCCGATGAAGTCTTTCTATATCCCCAAGGGTATGTTGAAAATAATGGCTTTGCTTCAGTGCCTAGCTTTTTTAAGGGGACTCTTGAAAAATTAGATATCAAACCCATTGTATTTAGAGTGGGTGACTTTAAGTCGGCCGTTGAACCATTCATTCGCGAGTCCATGAGTTCTGAAAATCGCAAACAGGTCAGCGAGCTTCTCGGTGACCTTTGGACACACTACTTAGCGAAGACCTCTGAAGGACGTGAATTCAAGGCAGAAGAACTCAATACTTGGGCGGAATCCTTAGAAATTGTTCTCGCTAAAGATGCCATGGAGAAAAAGTTGGTGAGCCAGGTCATGACCGAGTCCCAAGCCATTGATGAGATCAAGATTATTTTGGGCATGGACGAGAAAAAAGAAGACAAAGACCCTCACTTTATTGGTTACCGCGCCTTTAATAAAGCTTCGAGTGACACTAGCTTTGCGAAAGATAAAATTGCTGTTGTAATGGCCGAAGGCCAAATCATGTACGGGGAAAACGATGATGAAACTCTCGGTTCTGAGAGTTTCGTTGAGCAGATTAGAGAAATTCAAAAAGACAAAAATGTGAAAGGTCTCGTGGTAAGAGTCGATAGCCCCGGTGGTGACGCTATGGCTGCCGATATCATGTACGAAGAACTCAAGCGTTTGAAAGAAAAGAAGAAAATCCCTATCTACGTTTCTTTTTCTAATGTTGCAGCGAGTGGAGGTTACTACTTAGCGGCAGGTGCTGATAAAATCTATGCGGAATCAACTACGATCACTGGCTCGATTGGGGTTTTTGGCCTGGTCTTTAATACGCAAAAGTTTTTTGACGAAAACCTTGGGATGAAATTTGATCGAGTTGTAACTAACTCCTACGCAGATAATAGAAATCCCAATAGAGAAATGACAGATTTTGAGAAAGCAAAGGTTCAAGCAGTTATAGAAAACATTTATGAGCGATTTATCACTATTGTCAAAGAGGGTCGCAAGTTTGAATCACTTGAAGCTGTCGATAAAATCGCTGGAGGACGTGTTTGGTCGGGAACTCGGGCCAAAGAAATTGGTCTTGTCGACGAAATTGGTGGTCTCCCCGAAGCCATCGATGCCCTCGCGAATGAGGCTAAAGTTGAATCTTACCAGGTTAAATTCTTCCCTGGAGAAAAGAATCCCTTCGAAATGTTCCTTAAGCGTTTTGCCAGCCTAGTGTCGACGAAGCTCGATCTTTGGTTCTCAGATACTGAGATTGAAAAACTCAGTGCTAAAGTAAAAGAGATTAAAAGCTTGCAGAAGATGCAAGGGGTGCAAGCAAGGATGCCCTTTGATTTAGAGGTGCAGTAGCTTCATGGAAAATACTCTTTGGTCAAAATATGATTTTCGGGATATTCCTTTTGAGGATTTGGAGTTAGTCGGGCAGCGGAGTTTGTTGTATCGAGATCTCTTTTGTGTGAGCTGGTTGTTGGGACGATTTTGCAACTACAAGTGTTCTTATTGCTGGCCCTACGCGCGCTCGGATAAGAAGGACCATCGCACGACAGATCTCGTACTGAGTACTTTGGCCGAGATTAAGCGCCAAGCTCGGGAACGCGGCTTCAATTCGTTTCACTTCTCATTTAGTGGTGGCGAGCCGACCATGCACCCCGGGTACCTAAAAATACTCCAAACATACTCGGAAGACCTGCCAAATACCAATTACCAGAGTGTTCATATGACAAGTAATATGAGCCCGGGAATTGGCTGGTTGAAAAAGTATGTCGAGGCGACCAAAAATTTACACAGGGTCAGTGTGACAGCCAGTTATCACAAAGAGTTTGCTGTGCCCGAGCGATTCTCTGAGAAGCTGATATTTCTGCAAGAAAACGATATTCAGGTCACCATCAACATGGTCATGGTGCCGGAGCGATTTGAATTGCTTTGGAAAGATGCCCTTTATTTTCACGAGCAAGGTATAAATGTAACCCTCAAACCGCAGAGTGATCCGACGGCCTCTAAAGTTGTCGATGGCTATAGCAAAGATCAATTGGATCGATTGCAAAATGGTATGCCGCAAATGGATTACACAAAGAATCGCTTGGCGGGTAGCGAAAAGAAATCGACGCGACCGAGTTACTCGGGTCCTAAAAATCGTGACCTTTACGATGAGAGTCACGATTCGGTGCCGCCGATAATGCAAGTTGAGTTTAAAGATAAGAATAAAAAGTCATGGTATATGGATCAGGCTGAGCGTTTTAATGCCTTTAACTTTAATCGCTTTCAGGGGTGGGAGTGTTCCTCTGGATATCGCAGCATTATTATTCGAGAACCCGACGGTAATATTAAGCGCAGCTACAGTTGTCACGACGAGCCCCTCGGGCATATCGAAAAGGGTTTCCAGTTGTTTGATAGTCCCAAGACCTGTTCAACACCGAGTTGCGTAAGTAGTGCCGATAGCAAGATTCCCAAAAGAAAAGAAGGCGCACAATGGCCCCTCTGGCCCGGTGATGAGACGTTTGAAAGAAAGAACTAAATGTATCAGTTAGATCAGATTAAGCATGTTCACCTTGAAATTACTTCTAAGTGCAATGCTCGCTGTCCGATGTGTTTACGCACGGTTTGTGGTGGTAAGACCAATCCACAGTTGCCTCTAACTGAACTCGACTTAGAGGCGACGAAGAAGGTATTTCAGCCCGACTTTATTGCTCAACTCGATCGAATTTATATGTGCGGGAATTATGGAGATCCCATTGCCGCTAAAGATACTTTGGAAGTTCTCAAATATTTTCGAAGTCATTCTGATCGAATCCGACTCGAATTGTTTACCAATGGTGGAGTGCGGAAGCCCGAATGGTGGCAGGAGCTAGCCAAGTATGCGACCCTTGTACATTTTTCTATTGATGGTTTAGCTGACACGAATCATCTCTACCGTCGAGGAACACATTTTGACGCGATTATTGAAAACGTAAAAGCTTACATCGGAGCTGGTGGGAGAGCTTTTTGGGACTTTATTGTTTTTAAACATAACGAACACCAGGTCGATGAAGTTAAAAAACTTTCAGAAGAGTTAGGTTTTGAGCGAATCAATATCAAGAAAACGGGCCGTTTTTTTAGCAATGAACGCTCAGCTGTAAAACCGACTCAAGTTGTTTACGATAAAGAGGGGAATGAGGAGTATTTTTTAGAAATGCCTGAAGATCCCAAGTATCACAATAAAAGCTTAAAAAGAGAAGAAGATCTCGTTGCTAAGTATGGTAGCTTAGATGCTTACCTCGATCGCACGCCAGTTTCTTGTAAAGTGGATCAAGAAAAGAGTCTTTATATTTCTGCAGAGGGATTAGCCTTTCCATGCTGTTGGACCGGGAATCAGCTCTACCCATGGTATTTTAAAGAAAAGGCCGCTCCTATCTGGAAGCTTATAGAAGAGGTTGGGGGCAAGTCAGCGATTTCTGCCATTGAAAACCCCCTTAAAGAAATTGTTGAAGGGCCTTTTTTTCAAAAGCTGATCCCAGATTCTTGGCAAAAATCTTCAATTAAAGGCGGGAAACTTAAGGTTTGTGCAAAAACCTGCGGCACCGAGTTTGATCCCTTTAAGGATCAATTCAATTAAAATCTATTGTCTTCTTAAGAAACTGAGTTTTGAGAGAGACTCTCGTCCTGAGGAGTTGCTTCGAGAAGTTCCGCCATCTCTGGGAAGACCTGGGTAAAACGGGTTCCTCGAATCCCATCCATAATGCGAATGTATTCGCGAAACTCAGGCATTCTTTGCGACCAATCCTCAGACTCCATAAATGAAACCATTCCTTTAAGTCTTTTTATGCCGTAGGCGTTGTCTAAGAACTCTTGATCATCGCGATAATTTTCTTTCAACCACTGAAAGAACTCTTCGTATTTCTTTCGAACTTTTGCTTTAAAGGCCGGGGGAAATACTTTTACGTTCAAATTGGCTGGGTGGTAGACAAAATGAAAATTGATAAGCCCCGCTCCCAGTGGGTAGGGGTTGATTTTCTTATAATTCTGCTCAAGCTTCCAGCGAATGAAGTCGGGAATATAGTACATATTCAACATCTGCACGGCACAGGCAATGGTTACTTCAACGTTGTCAGGAGTTTCGTCCAATAGACGCAATTGTTTTTCGATATGTTCGAACTTAGAGGGGTGGCGAATGTAGTCGTTCATCTCTTTGATGGAGTCGATCGAAAAGTGGAAACGGACCCTTTGAAAGTGATTCCATAGCTCGAAAAGTCTTGCAGGCATTTCGATACCATTGCTATTGTAGCGGAGTTCTATATGGTGAGCTTCACCACGTTTTATGCACTCTTCGAGTAAGGTGTAATGTTCCTCGATAATCGTGCTCTCGCCGCCAGCAAAATAGAGTTGCTTCATATTTGGGATTTGCTCGTAAAGTTGTTCCCAGAATTGTTTATTTTCTTTGTGCCAATCGTAGGTGGCACCATCCACTTGGCCTTTATTACTCCAAGTCATTATTCCGCGAAGACTATCATTTTGAATTTGTGGGTAGAGCTTCTTCCAATCTCCCACCCAAAGAGAGCTGTCGTGGGGCGAGCACATAATGCATTTTAAGTTACATTTAGTTCCAAGGCGAAGATCGACGTAACCGATCTGAGGTGGGATCGAGCCATCTTCTTTGGTATTATCAATGAGTTCCTTGGCATCGATTCTTTTTAGCCAATAGGCCGTTTCCCAGACTCTCTTCGAACTATGTCCCGCCTCTTCTTCTTTGAAACACTTCGTACAAGAAGGTGGAATCTCTCCATTGAGCATTTTCGTGCGGATGTCCTTCATATAGGAATTATTCCAGGCCGAAAGAAGGTCCGTGTGATTGAGGTTTGCCGGTTTGCCATCATCATTTTTTAGAATTCCAACTTCGCCACCGTATTTTTTATCATTGGTAGCACCTGCACTAGAGGCATTGGCGGTACAGCAAACTCGCATGTGACCATTTGGACGCGTCGAAAGGTGAATCCAAGGAAGAATACAGAAAGTAGGGCTAACGTCACTGGAGTGTTTAATTCTCTCTTTTGTTTTATTCTCTTCAGATGACATGGATTCCTCTCAATCGATATGGATTCATGCTAACAGTTTCTAGGGCAATATTTAAGAAGTTCTTAGTCCCATGGGGCTATGTATTGGCCAAATTCTCAAATTCAGTCTTTAGCCAGTCAAAATCGTTAATTTTAGCGATTTTTTCGGGCTGATCTCGGTATTTTTCTCCGTATTCGCGGCCCATTTGAGCGCCTCGAAGGCACCAGTCACCGTAAACGCGATCCCCTCCCTTTTGACACCAAACATTGAGGCGCTCGATGGTTTCGTCCTGTTTTTGATTCTTTATAAGCCCACTTGAGAGTTTTACGCACTCTCTAAAGGCACTTTTCCAGGTGTTGTAGGGATCGGTATTAAAACAAGTAATTGAAGCGAGTTCGTGAATTATTTTGTACTTGGGAGTGAGGCTCGTCGACATATCTACCGGCATATTAGCCTTTTCCAAAACGTGCGTTTTCGGAAAAAGTTTGATGGCCCCATAGCCATAGATAAGGTCGTTAACCGCATTTTTACAGCGCCACACATGAATGGCATCGCGGTCCTGCTCTTCTGCTTGATAATCAAATTTAAAGTGATCGAGAACTTGGTTGTCCCCATCGACGACAAAGAATAGTTCGGTTTGGCTCGTATCGGCGCAGGCCTTGTGGGCATTTAGAATTCCTTTTATACCATCGATTCTCTGGGCTCGCGGACAAAGCTCTCGCAGGGCTTCAAAGTTTTCGTCACCTTCAGGTTCTTCGTAGGTGAGCATAAATACGTCGTAACTCATTGGTCGTACATCCTTCCCCTGCGAGGAGGGTTGATATAGGCCGACTTGAAGAATCGTGATGAGCTTTCGTCGAGATAGGCGATATGGAGGTTGAGGGCATCGTTTATGATTTCCTGAAGTTCGTGAATTTTGATAAGGACCTTGTCGTACTGCCAATGGTAGTCGAGAATGGAGCAGTATTCTTCGCCACCTTCGAATTGTGGCTTTACTTCAATCTCCCAAAAATCTTTAAACCAGTCGTAATCTCGGACTTGTTGATAGTCCCACTCGGTAAAGAGGGTTTTGAAGAGTCCCAGGCGGGCTCCATAAATCGCCCAAATTCCATTTTCAATATCAGAGCCAACGGAGCACCAGATACGAAGTCGGTCTAAATTAGATTTTGAAATCATATCCGTAATTCCATGGAGGCTTAAATGGACCTGCTCCATGGAGATTCGTTGCCCTTTTTCGAGAACCATTTTTACGCCCTCACGAAAACCGGCGCGAAAGGCTTGAAAGGGGCTTGCCGTAACAAAAGTTGAAGAAAGTTGCTCCGGCATTTGTAGGTAATTCAGTTGAAAGCAAAAGTCGACCGAGGCCTCTTCTTCTTCGGCATTTTCATGGGTCTTCATTTTCATGACCGTGTCTCGGGTCCAGCACTTAACTCCACCATTGCCGTAAACGAGACCGTTGAGATCATTGCGACTACACCAAGAAAGTACCACATTACTTTGTAAATTCTCGAGTTCTAACTTTTGTTCAAAAAACTGGGGTTCGAGAAGGTTGTCGCCATCTATGACGATAAAGCGTTCCGTGCTCGAATTTTTTGCGCATTCTTTGTGAGCCGAATCAAATCCGACAACACCATCGACTCGCTTTGCCCACGGGACTTTTCTCTTAATTTTTTTCCAGTATTGTTCTTTTAAGGGCTCATCAAAACTGAGATAAAAACAATCAATATTCCAAATGGGTACCATGGGGTTTTTCCTTTAAAACTATTAAATGAGTAGCATTGAAAGGGGTCAACCTAATTAAGCGCTGCGCAAATTAACTCTATTCTCAACACTGACGCCTTTCTTTTTGATGCCTCTTCGATAGACTTAATGTTGGATCTTTCGCAAAAGGGCAGAGCTCATGACAGAAAATCAGCCGCAAATTCAAGCAGTGCTTCAGCAAGTTAACTCCGTCATTCGCGGTAAAAAAGACCAGAGTCAATTGGCCCTTTGTTGCTGGTTGGCCGGCGGACATCTTCTTATTGAGGATATTCCGGGGACGGGGAAGACCATGTTGGCTCGGAGTCTTGCTCGGAGTGTAGAGGCCGACTTCAAAAGGGTTCAATTTACGCCCGACTTATTGCCCAGTGATATTTTAGGGAGCTCGATTTTCAACCAAGAAACTCGACAGTTCGAGTTTATTCCGGGATCTCTGTTTACAACCTTACTATTAGCCGATGAGTTAAATCGCGCCACCCCCAGAACCCAGTCAGCTCTTTTAGAAGCCATGGCCGAGGGGCAGATCAGTATCGATGGCAAGACTCGTCAGCTCAATCCCGCCTTTTTTGTGATTGCAACGCAAAACCCCGTAGAGCAGGTAGGAACCTTCCAACTGCCGGAAGCCCAGCTCGACCGATTTTTGATGCGCATGAAACTCGGTTACGCCGAGGATAAAGATGAAAAGGCGGCAGTTAAGGGACAGCTGAATGCCAGGCCTCTTGAAGCTGTTAAAAAGGTTCTCGATCTTAAAGTACTGCAGAGTTACCGCGAGCAAGTTCAAGACGTCAAAGTCAGCGAGCCAATTCTAGATTATTGTCATCAGATAATATCCGAGACGCGAAAATCGGATGAACTTATTTTGGGAGCGAGTACTCGGGGATTTTTGGGATTAGTTAAAGCAGCGCAAGCTTTTGCTTGGCTCAATGGTGCGAGTTACGTCAAACCGGCACATATCTACAGATTGGCGATTCCGGTTCTAGCCCATAGAATTATTGTAAAGCCGGAAATTAAAGTGGTGGGTCGGAGTAGTGAAGAGATCATCAAAAAGATCGTTCATGCTGTTCCAAGCCCAGGAGCATCATGACCAAACACCTGAGTTATCTAAGTCCTCGAGAGATCGTTAAGATATCGAGTTACCGTCAGGGTAAACTCGGTCGCGTGGGACCTCTCTTGAGTTTACTCTCGGCCCTTCATCCTTTTTATTTGAGTATTCTTATAGCCCTTGTTTGCCTGGTCATGTCTTTTTTTGAGCTGACCTTTCTTGCCGCTTTTTTGACGATCCTATTTTTTCTAATACTTTTTTACAATCGTACAAAATCTGCTGCTGCCGCCATTGAAATCACTCGTGAGGTGCCGGCAAAAGCCCTAGAAGACTCTGAAGTAAAAATTATTTATCGAATAAAGAATGGAAGTAACCAATCTGTGGGCCCATTGATCTTTAAAGATGGGTTTTCTGGTAGCATAAAAAGAAATCATTATATGAGGATTGAGTCGGGTTTGGGTGCTAAGCAGTGGGTTAGATATTCCCATAGTTTTCAAGTAGACCGTGGAATTGGCTTGGAAAATTTCAGCGGACTTAGGGTCACCGTCCAAGACCCCTTTGGCTTTTTTGGTTTTAACGTAGAGTTTGCCGGTAAAGACACCATTGATGTTCATCCCAAAACGCGCAGCTTAGCTGAAGTGGGATTAACTGGAATCGAAGAAATTACGCGATTTGGAAATTTAGATGTTCAGATCTTTGGGGACTCGCCTTGCTTTAGTGGGGCTCGGGATTATCGCAATGGAGATCCAAAGAAATGGATTTCATGGAAGCTCTCGGCCCGGCGTGGAGCTTTAGTCGTTAAAGAGTACGAGAAGTTGTCCAGCCCCGATATTTCTTTTTTTGTAGAAATGAATAGTAAGTATCACCTCGAGAATCTTAAAAGAGATTCCGTGGATGAGGTCAAAAAAATTGGAATTCTTTTAGCTAAGCAACTGGCGAGTCAAAATGCTTCTCTTCAGCTCTTTTCGCAAAACCAGGTGCTCTTTCGTGATCACAGTTATTTCACAACGGAAAGTCTCATTCGATCAATGCGCCACTTAGAGCACAGTCCGGATCAAGAAAGCCTTTTTGATAAATACATCCGGTTTGTCAAGCCCGGCGAGTACATCTTGTATTTATCGGCCTTTTACCTCTTACCGGTGGATCAACTTATTAAGAAGTTTGAAATCCTAATGGCCCGTCAGGTCAAATTGATTGGGGTGTTTGTTGATGTGAGCTCTATCGTCGATCGAAGAGTCTTTGGATTAACGGCTCAGCAGAAAAAAGAGCTGGATCTTACGGCTCAAGGGCGAATGGCTGAGCTTCAGACATGGTTTAATCGGCACTCTCAGCAGGTTTATTTTTGTCAACCCGATGGAGGAGATGATTTGCAGAAGAAAATTTTAACTGAGACGGAGATGAGTCGGTGAGTTTAATCGATCTGCGAATGGTACTTATATCCTTCTATCCGGCTTTTCTTGGGGCCCATCAGGGAGGATTTTACAAAGATCGATTTATAGTTCTCTTTTTTTTGTTCAATATCGCCTTTGTAGTCCGTCATTTTTTTTACGGTAAGCGATCATTGACGATCGAGGGGCTCAGTGATGACGAGTTGAGAGAATCTCGTTTTGTTAATTTTCAAGGCGCGCAGATTAAGGCAAGAGGTCTTGTTAAGGTTCCGACTCATAGAGGGAAATTTCTAATTCTACAGAGAGTTATGGGTGGAGTTCTGAGCTTAGGTGCTGGAGCCCTATTTATATTTAAGCCAGAACTGCAGTACAGTCAGTATGATCTTCTTTTGCTTTTTAGTTTAGCAACCAGTTATTACGCCTATTCACCCATGCAGCTGCGGGCGGGCCTGTTGATGAGCGGGCTGTACTTTTTTCTATATAACTACAGGGTAGAAATGTCGCCCACACAGAGTATTGTCGTGGCCATATTCATAACCTTTTTTGTATTTATGCGGATCCAATCGTGGTCAAGGGAATCCATTCCAACCAAGCTCAAAGCGCCGGCCTATGACCATTATCTCAATGCAATTATTTATACCGTATTATTTTTACTCGTATTTAAAGGCTTCCAGTACTTTATTCCCGACCTTAGGGACGATGAGAGTTTCTTTGAGAATATGGGGCTTACGCAAATAGTTGAAAAGAACTGGAAGAGAGTAAAACCACTGGTAGGTGGTATTTCGAAATTACCGGGCCTAAATTTAGAGAAAATTATAGATGAAAAAGTTCAAGATAAGATTGATAAAATTAAAGACTCAGGGGTTCCTCTCGAAATAAAAGAATTTGAAGCAAAGTTGCAAGACTTTGTAAAAGGCGGAGCTGTCCCGCAGGAAGTTGAGTCACAAAGGGACCTTCTGGCAAAAGGCTTGAGGCAGCGCTCTCAGTTAAGTGAGAATGATGTTGAGAAGTTAAAGAAATTATTTAGTGAGCGAGATTTTCGCAACCTCTTGCGCTCAGGGAATATCAAGCAAGAAATTCAAGCTAATCGCGATTTGTTTTATAAAGTCACGCAAACCAGTGCAAGTAGCTTCGATCAGATTCAATCGACTGGTAGATTGAATCATCAAGAGAGAAACATAGCAGAGGTGACTCGTGCGACTCTTAAACAAATGAATTTCGATAAAAGCTATGAGGATCAATTTCTTCGCCGCCAATTGCGAAAAGAGTTACCTAAAATAAATAAAAAAGCCGTGCAAACTATGGCTATCAGATCTGAAGCTCCGGTAAAACCTCGGCAAAAAGTCACTTCTGAAGTCGAGCGATTTGTCGATAGAACCGTGGAAGAAAAGTTGCCTAAGGAATATAAGGTTGCACAATCAAAAGAGAGCCTGGAGTCGGAATCATTTATGGAGGCTCTTTCTGATTTTTTCTCAAAAACATGGGCTTTTCTTTTACTTTTAGTCTGTCTCGTTTTGCTTTTAAAATTTGTTTCGGTTCGTAAGATTCGGGGGACATTGACTCAATCTAAAGAAAAGAAGCCGAGCAAAGTGACTCATGTCAAAGATTTGAGTCAAAGATACTATGAGTTTCAGAATAAATATCAAGGTTCCTCTAAAGAGACAGAAGAGGCCTATCGCCTTTGTCTAGAACTTTTGGAATATATTAGGCTTTCAAAACCTTCCTATTTGCCGCCAAGCCTGTTTGTTAATAGTGCTGGAGAAAAGCGACCGGAGATCAAAGGTGATTTGCAGAAAATTACGAATCGCTATAGTGACCAAGTTTTCGGGCTTGAAGATCTCAATTCACAACAACTCATCGAATTCAAACAATCGATGGCAAGTATTTACAAAAAATTTGAAGAAAGAAGTCGTTTAGCTTTCAAATAACTTCTTTTCGATGCTCGTTCCCTTTTTAGCGAGATACTCTAAAAATTGCGGAACATAGGTCGTTGGGAGATAATCGGTTTCGCCGTCCTCTTTGACATTGGCTTCGTAAATACTCTCCAGCCGAAGTTCGGATTCACCACCGCCAACGATTTCATCGATTCTTTCAACTCGCCTTTGATTATCGGCCTGGCGGTTGATTTGAATGATGACGTGAAGGTTTTTACTAATTAGATTTTCTATAAGTTCTCTCTCTGTGCGCTTTGATGAGTACAGACCCGAATCCAGTAATTTATTAAGGGCATCTGTCGTCGATTCTGCGTTGATGGTACTCATTCCTCGTGTGCCACTCGAAAGTGCTTTTAGAAAAGCAAAGCAGTTTTTCTCGTTAATTGAGTCGAGAATTAAACGGTCACATCCTCGCCTCTGAGCCATGTCGATTAGCTCATCCGATGAAATTGTCATGCCTTCACCGTGAAAGTTGAGGTGAGAGCGAAAATAAGCCACATGTCGGTTTTGTGTGAATATTTCTCTATTGTGATCAATGACAACGATTCTTTCAGAGCGAGTTGTAAATCGGGTTAGCGAGTTCAGAAAAACCTGTCTTGTTACCTCATCGTTTGAAGAAACTATGGTGTTGATTCCCCGAGATATTGAAGCTTTAAGAAATTCTCCCATTTTTCTACTGAGGGATTTCCACTTTAGAAAGTGATCAATTGTTACTTTCGGATACTTTTGCGGCATTTCGATCGTAACAGTAGGCCCTTGTGTGACTGGTTCATCTGTTATAACGAGATAGGTGCCATCAGAAAATGGAATTTCTATGACCGGCGCCTTTTCATTGACCTGAATTCTAATATTTTTCAAGAAGGCATGAATTTCTCTTCGTAAATCTTCAGCAGAAGGGTAGGAGACATCAACTAAAGAGAGGCGGCCAGAATCGATAACACCAATAGAGTCATAGCGATGAATCATTACAGCAAAGATAGAAGGGCTTTGCAGGTAAGAAGCAAGTCTTTGAAAGTGTTCACTGATGATGCGTAAGTCGCTCATATATTCCTAAAAAATAAAATAATTTAAGCTACTTAATATAGTAAACGAGTCGTTTTAAAAAAGCCAAGACTGAGGAGAGGGCTCAACCTTAAGGCCAGCCCCAGGGTCATCAACCTAGCAATTGGCCGAGGTAATCCGAATAGGCAATGAGAACGTAGTAAATGTAGTAGCGCGGGATGCGAACTAAACAAGCAAAAAACACCAAGCGCTTTTTCATGCCGATAAATCCGGCAGTCCATGTAGTAATCGAAAAGGGAAGTGGTGTAGCCGCTCCAAGAACCACCGCCCAAAAACCAAGTCGACTTATCATTTTCTCATCGCCACGACTCAAGAGTGTGACTAGTCCTTTAGCCCATCGAGTGTTTCCCAGTTTTCTTCCAAGGAAGGCTCCAACATTGCCTCCAATTACGGATAAACTTCCCAGGATTCCGACGTAGACGAGCCAATTATTTGCGAGTTCGGATTTAGCAATGATCACTAAAATAATGTCAGGGGGGAAAGGCGTAATAAGTGAGTCGGCAACGAATACGATGAGGGCCATGCCAGCAAAGCCAAAGCGATTGACCGTCCAATGGGTAAAGGTTTTTATTTCGTCGTCGAAATAGAAAAAAAGGATAGCTCCGAGCACGAGCAATATGGCGATGCCGAGAAGGGCTCTCAACAGAGTTTTTCGCACAAATAACTGAACTTCTTTGTCACCTGACAGGTCTCGTGTCGTCACTAAATCTCCAGAGCCCAAGGTAGCTTATGCTCTCGGGCCAGGCAAGATTCTTCCTATTGGGATTCGTTATGAATTCGTAGACGCTCAAGCAGCTCGGTTTCGAGGACCTGGCTGACATCTTGTTCGAGCTGATAGGAAGCTCTCTTTGCGCGCCACTGTTCTGCGAGCAAAATGACATCCTCTCCCCACATTGAGTTAATGATCTCCGTCTTTTCCATCTGGCTGAGCAGGGGAGCTCTTAGGGCCGTTCGAGCCTGGGAGCAAGCGTCAACAAAGTGTAGGCAATACTGTACAAAGCTCTGTTCAAATTCCTCTTCGGAGCCAGTGAGCATGGTTTCTTCGAGTTCGGTTTTCAATTCTGCGTGCTGATGGGTGCCGATGAGACCGACAAACATCATTGGCAGGCCAACGATGGCGCCACCACCACCAGATCCCACTCCCCAGCGCATAAAACTCACTGAGCGAGATAGTTGATTTTCATTGAGAGAAAGGGCTCTGGCCACACTTCGAGTGGGCATTAGGATCACCGCCCCTTGGGCCGCTCCATGAAATTTGTCAGCACTTTTTTCGGCCCCTTGGATAACGATGAGTACCGATTGTTTGAGTTCTTCTCGCTCGACAATGTTGAGTCCAGCTTTTGGTAAATCGGCGTTTTGTACCCTTTGATAAATAGATCGTGCCAGCCCCGGTTGATTTCCATCAAATGTATAGCGGGCGACAATTTCAAGACGCGTGCGAATGCGATGGGCTTCCGCTAGGAAGCTTGCAATTCCACCTGAATTGGGTGTGCCTACAATACTATCAAGGGCCATCTCTTCATCTTTTATGAGGCGGGTTAGGTGATCTCTATTTCGAATTTGAATCTCAACCAAGCCTTCGCCCGAATCGATATTTTTGGATGGAACTTGTATACGTCGAGCCCCGGCCTCTGAAATCATTTTTGCTTCTTCTTCGATGAGTCGGGCATGGCGAAGACGATGAACGACATACTGAGAAAGACGCTTGTGCAATTCCTGTGGGAAGTCGTGCATAAAGGTCATCCAGTCGTCGAACTGAGTTTTGACCTGTTGCTTAGCCAAATTATCGAAATAGATATCGACGGTGTCGAGAAAGAAGTCTTCGTCGGCACGGATAAAGTCCGGAAAGAAATCATTGTCGAGGCGAATGGACCCATCTTCAATTCTCTTTGCGAGTTCCTCGATCATTTGATCTGAGTCTTGAAAAGTGTGTCCGTTGAGGTATCGCGCTTGAAGCTCGTTGCCATTTCGTTCGATCCACGTTTTTACTTGCTGATAGTACTTTTTTGAAATTCGCGCACGAAGTAAGTGTTCAAAGCTTGCCATCCCACCATCTAGGGGAGCAATCTTAGCCGGTGCTGCTCGGTATTGATCCATGGCTCTTCGCATACCTTCGGGAAGCTCTTCTATAGGAAGGTCATCGAGGCTTCGCGCATAGACGGAAATTTCTTGTATCTGTGCGCCGGTGAGATTCTCGGGCACTGAAGTCCCTTGTTTTTTAAAAAAGCTTTCGATTAAAGCATCCGCTTGGGCCCGCCTTTCGGCAATAAGAAAACCTCGTGCGCCGGATGAGAGTTCTTCGGCAATAACAATTGTGTTGTCGAGAAGGTATTTGGCTGGGAACTCAGGAATTTGATTACCAAATCGGCCCAGGTTTCGCCGTAAGAGTTGTCTTGTAGAAACTTGACTTCCCCATGCTTCGTCGTGCACTCCCCAGCGGAATGGCTTTTGAACCTTTTCCATTTCGTCGACTATTTCTTGGGCCATCTCTTTATAGGTGGCTTCATCGTGAGAACGTAAAAAGGTTTGCACGGCATCTCTGCTGCCAGTCTGAATGTCGTGGATTCGACTTCGAAATTTCGTTTCTATTTGTCCAACGACATCATTGGCCCCAGGTCTTTTTACGGGAGTTCTCGACCTTGAGTCTACTAAAGATTGCCAGCGACTGCGAATGGCGACACGGGTTTCCGGTTTAAGTCCTTGGACCACCGCTCTTGCGGAGCCGACAACTCCGATCGGAGTTAAAATCGACATGAGGAGAAGGCTTTTACTTTCAGTATCCAGTTGATTGATGTCGGCAATGGCATCGTTTCCGAGGGGAGTGGACGCCAGGTAGGATCGCGCTTCTAAATAACCGGTGCTCGTGTAGGCTAGGTAGCCAATGTCTACAGCCCCTAAGAAGAGGTTGAGAACGAGACTTGTTCCACCACTTAGAATAAAGGATGCCACATGAAGGGTGATGAGCCCACCGGCCTCGATGGCCGTTTTATACATTTCTTGGCGTTGGAATCTTGAATCTAAGCGTTCAGCAGTGTCTTGCAGTTCTGTTTCTTCGGCAAGGACTTGCATTAAAGGTGGCTTGAAGGCGATGTAGTGTAGAAGTTTTTTTACCGCCCATTCATTAGCGCTCCTACTATCACCCTTCTCAAGTTTCTCTTGGTGCCGAGTCAGGATATCTCTAAAATCTTCGGTAATCTTTTCGAAGTTATCTTTTGCATTTTGCGCAATTTGTTTAAATGCCTTGGCAAGGGTTTCATCACTCGGGTTTGCGTTGTTAACAAAAAGCAAAAAGGGCGCTTGACTTACAAGCTGCATGTAACGGTCTTTGTACTGTTTTTGTAGGTCATATCGTTTGTAAAGAGCAAAACTATGAAGGGCATCTTTATACTGCTCTTCGTAGTAATTTTTGTAGTACTCGAGTTCATAATCAGAAGGGTTTTCAAGGCCCTCAAAAAAACCGAGATTGAGTTGCTCGATTCGCTCTTCGATTTGGGTCACAAACTCGGAGCGTTCCTCTCTAAAATTGGATTCGAGTGTTTGATTGTCCGCGCGATAAAGTTTTTTTGCGTAGTCGAGTTCAGAATAACAACGGTCATCTTCATGAATTTGGCAACCTTCGTCAGCAAGTCTTTCGAGGGGAGCCATTTGTAAATCATCAGTGAAAAATGAAGTAACCCATTCGAAACTACGGGTGGCTATATTGTGATGGGGATGGGACGGATGAGGTTTAATTTTATAAACCCAGGAATACCTTTCGTCGAAGGCAAAGGCCGGAGCTTCGGGCTGCATTCGAAAGCTACTCAGTGCGAGCGCGACTTTCATTTTTGGCAAGAGATCGGCGAGCTTATGTCGAACCAAATCTTTTTCAGGTTCGCAGGTTTCTTTGAAAGTTTCTAATTCTTCAACTGAAAGGTTGAGGTCTTCGGGGGTTTCTAAAAAACAGTTTTTAAGAAAAGTCGATCGAACTTCATTGGCAGAGGCATTAAAGCGCACTCTTTCGACGGTTTTAATCAGTAAATCGAGCTCGAGGGCAGGGGTATCCAAAGCTTGGGCGTGGCCAAAACTCATATATGTAATCAATAGGGGTAGTAACCTTATAATTAATTTCTCCATGGGCACCTCAAGGGGGATTTTCCCTATATAATGCAGCATGTCAAAGGTGCTTGAAGATGTTACAGGCTGGATCGAATCTGGTGCTTTCTAGAGTTTTTTTAAAAAACCTCACGATTTCAAAGTGATAAGGCCCTGACGAGGCCAGGGTTAGAAGCTCGGGGATGGGAATTTGAAGAGGATTTAGGTGGGATTTTTGAGTGAAGACACTGTCTTCGGGGGCGGGCTTATAGAGAGTTCTAACCTACTTCGCCATTTCTCTTGTTCCCATTAGCAGGAAACAAGGCTGTTATCGCACAGCAGAAAACGCAATGCATTAAAACTCGTTGACGACTCAGAGGACTTCTTGTTGAACAGAATCACCAGATTTTGTCGAACCTGGTGATTCTCAGGAGCCCCAAAATTCGTCAAAAACGTTTAATAATGAAACACTTTTTTGGAGACCGCAAAATTATTAAAATCATAAGGTGTTGAAAATACTAAGCTTTATAAGTGATCTTTATGGGCACAATCTTGCATTTGGCAAGGGGTGGAGGATTTAAAAATGCGAGACCTTATGAAGGCAGTCAAAATATTCACAAATATGATGGGACCTGGTACTGGTTTTTTCAGTGTCGGAATCCTGGGATTGAGTCTTTCGGCTCTGCTTTTATCTGCCTGTCAAAGAGCTCGTCTTGAGCCAAAAGGGCCGGCTGATCCCACAGTCATTGTCCAACAAACGGATACCCAGCCCGATACTGATCAAGTGATCAACCCTCGTAGGCAACCGACTCCCATTCCCGATCGAGATGAAGATGATATCGATGATACTCCAGACGATGATTACGTTCCTGGCGACATTACTATTAGAGACGATAGGGACCCTACAATTCCAGATGCAGGTCCACTTGTAGTGACTCAACCTGAAGGCCGTAACACCGTTGGCTTTGAGGGTGAGAACAGTGACTGCGCCTTTGATGATTGCGAATGTAATAATACCTGTCAGCCTGCTCCAGTGGAAGGCCCTTACTGTCCGCCGACAGTTCCAGTTCGTAGGGTCACAGAAACTAACTACATTCCTAATCTTGAATGTCAAAAAGATGTGTTTGTTCATCCGTCCGAAGCGGTTACGCTCGACTTGGATGTTCTTATTGTCTTAGATAGCTCATCGTCGATTACTGCTGAAATGACTGCCATTGCGGAAGGCTTTGAAAACTACCTTGAAAATATCGATGAAAACATGAATGTAAGAATCGGCGTCCTTCTCGGTCATGGTTATTATGATGATGCTGGTCGAGTTATGGCCGATGGTAGAGACTTGAGTATTGAGCCCAATCTCTATGGTCGATTTTACGTTCCTTCTGGATCATCGGGTAACACTATTGTTTTTGAACCAGGAATGAATCGCCAAGAAATCATCCAACAGCTTAGTGATCGTCTCTTAGGGCCTATGGGGCCTGATGGACAACGGACTGGTGTACCGAGTGATCAGCTTGCCGATGGTGGTGAAGCGGGTTTGGCCTCTTTGATGGGACTTCTTGGCCAACGTAACCATTATCGACAGAGTGGTGAGTTTTTTAGAGAAGGGGCAGCCCTTCATATTATGTTTGTATCAGATGAAGCGGATATTTGTACTCCTGGAAATTTACGTCAGGGAGTAGAGTTATTTGCGCTAAACGATTATTGGTATAACAACGGAACCGCCGGTCAGGAACTATCCCAGCGCGGTCGCAGTTACGATGAAAATTACAGCTACGAAGACTTTGCCCACGAATTTACCTGTGCTGGCAGCACTTACCAAGACGTGATCGACGTGATCGATGACATGCGAAGATCCGAAGGAAAAGTGGTCTTAGCGACAGCTATTGTCTATAAAGATATGAATAGTGCCGGACTTCACGCTGAAAATGATGCCGATCGAGAAAACGAGCGAGGAACAGGTTATATCGAATTTGTTCAAGAGGGTTTTGAAACCAACCTCGGTATGGTCATTGATATTAATGAAGCCTGGGCCGCAGGTGCCTTTACCGAAGACCTTGTTCGCATGGGTAGACAGGTTTATCACAGTGTTAACTTTATGACGAACTTTCAATTGACTCCGGACCGTGTAGTTGAAGGAGCGACTTTTGAGCCTCGCTCCGCCTATAGCTATACACCTTACGTTCAAGGCCATGGCGGCGAACACTGTCAGTCCATAGACACGGCCGATGAAAATTGTCCGAACATGCGTCAGGTTATTTTCACATCGAATCAATTTGATGGCACTTATCTAAGACTTACTCCAGGCGTTCAAGTTGGACTCCCTGACGAAGTGGGTGTGGTGATTAACAGTTGTTCTGCTTGGAGAGTTCGTACTGAAGATACCGTTTACTACGTCTGTCCATCAACCGAGAGACGAGTCAATGCTCCTGAAGAATGTATTCAAGAAGAAATTGATGCTGCTCGCGGAAGAGAAGGTGGTCATGTGCCAGCTCCTCAG
>JAUHWN010000227.1 GCA_030424665.1 Bdellovibrionia bacterium
AAGAAAAAGAAGAGCAAAATAGAGAAATGACTCTACAACTGGCCCAAGCTTCAAAACTTGCGGCAATCGGAACACTTGCATCTGGAGTTGCTCACGAGCTCAATAATCCACTTGCCGCAGTCAAAGGGTTTGCGGAAATCATCATGCGAGATATTGAAGACAAAGAAGGCAAGACTTTTACCCATCTCAATAAAATAAAAACTGCGTCTGACCGAATGGCCAAGATCATTCGAAGTATGCTTAAGTTTTCTCACAAATCGACTGACGAAACCAAGCAGAACCTTGAACTTTCTTCGGTATTGAGTGAAACACTTGAGATTATTGGCCCTATTCTGAGAAATGACAATATCCACATCTCGATCGACAAAGAAAAAGATTCCTATATGACGTCCGGAGAATCCTCAAAAATGGTTAGTGTGTTTCAAAACCTACTAACTAATAGTCGAGATGCTTTTTGGGATAACCGTATTCATTCCAATAAGACCATTCAAGTTCGGTTTTGGTCAGACAAAAAGAATAATTACATTTTTTACCAAGATAACGCTGGAGGAATTCCCAAAGAAAAACTCGATAATATATTCGATCCATTTTTTACTACTAAGCCTGTGGGTTCTGGCACCGGTCTCGGCTTATCGATATCAAAGAAGAATATAGAAGAAATGGGAGGAACACTAGAGGTTCAAAATAACGAAGACGGTGTACTGTTTTCGATCAAACTTCCACTCAGCAATTCAACTGAAGAATCGTCACCAAAAAAGGTACGTGATAACATACTTAATCTCAACAATCGCCTCAATCAACCTTCGGTTCTTGTTATTGATGATGAGCCAGATATTTGCAGCATGCTTGGTTTAGCCCTAAGGCCATTTATGGAAGTTAAAACACTTTCAGATTCTGTTGAAGCAAAGAACTTAATTGATAAAGTACACTTTGATATTATTATCACAGATCTAAAAATGCCTGATATATCTGGCTTCGACATTATCTACCATGTTCAAAACCATTCTCCGAGCTCGAAGTTGATAGTTATGAGTGGGAGTCTAGAAACGGATTGTCCGAAAGAAATTCAAGATTGCCAGCGAATCATGAAGCTTAAGAAGCCTTTTGGCAACTTAACTGATTTGCCAAAAAAGATTCTCAACCATACAGCTAATGATGAATCTTTAGGAGAGGCTGCTTAGTCAAGAAACTCGAATTAATCTATTGGGTATCCGAAAGAGTGAGACATTTTCTAAATATTAAAAAATCCTACCAGCCGCCGAAGAAGTGCCAATACCAGGGGACTCTTTTGCGGAGAAGAGCGCCAATTTTGCCGATGAGTCCCCACCTTTTTGTATGATTTTGTGACTCCTCAACATACTCGGCCATTACACGAATACCAGGGGCGATTTGCTGCCCTAACTTTGAAAGCTCCATAAGTGAAAGTAAATAGTGAATTTCTATCCAAATCCCTTCACAATTCGTGCATCTTTTTATCTCAACCTTAGTATTATAGCCATAGACGTCTTTACTTAAAACTTCATTAGGGCAACGGGGACAAACGCTTATAGCATGCTCTGGTTGTGGTTCGGGTTTATGGTCGACATCAATTAGACTCCAATCGATTTCGTCAAGACTCCTTTTGAAGTGACCGAGTTCTAAATCATCGAACCAAATTCCATCGCAAGACGCACATTTGTCGATAACCACTTCTCCGCATAAAAAGGGAAGCATCCTTTCTTGGCAATCTGGGCAAAGGAGCTTTCCCTTTTTGCGTAACGGTTTCAATTGGGGAATAACTTGGTTTGTAGACATAATTGAGCCTAAAAAAAAAGCTAGCCAAGGGCTAGCTTTTAATATTTTTTTCCGAATATCTCTATGGACTACTGTATTCGCGACTGACAATTAGAAAGCGTTGATCCAGAGCTATCCAATTCATTTCCACTAAGCGTCGTCAGACGGTACCAATTGTTACCCGTATGCTTACAGAACATCTGATCACGAAATCCTGGAAGACGTTCAGTACACTTATCCAAAGTTGTTCCTGACCGGTCCATTTCTTCACCATTTTGATTTACTAGGCGATACCAATTGTTTCCTGTGTGCTTACAAGAAAATCGACTTTTACTGTTTGCCGTTAGTCTCTCTTCACACTTGGCATAGGTAGTACCAGAACTATCCAGCTCTACTCCTTCAACGGTTGAAATTCGATACCAATTGTTTCCTGTGTGTTTACATACCCGGCCCATAACGGCTTGGGTTCTTTTTTCACACTGACTCTGAGTCGTTCCAGACGAATCAATTTCGACACCTGTCTCAAGGTTAATAAGGCGGTACCAATTGTTGCCAGTGTGCTTACAGAAAACCTGAACTGGTCCTGAACCACCCCAGATTCCAAGAATGTCTTCGATTCGATTTAAATTTCGATTGATCATTCTACGCTCTTCCGGATTCAATTGATGCTGAACATGCTCTAGCTCCATCGCGATTGATTGAGCTTTTCTAGAAAGATCCAAACCTCTATCTTGTGCATAAAGATTAAAGGATAATAAAACTAAAAAAGTTGAAATTAAAAACTTCACTGACAACCTCCAACAATGAGAACACCCTAAAGTTCTCTGATTTATACCCGCCGTGGAGATTGGCACTCTAAGCCTTTAAGTTCATTTGCGAACTTACGTTTTGAAAATTCTATAGATTGTTTTGAAAAACAAAGAACGTTTACTAACAAACAAAGGCTCCCTTGCGGAAGCCTTTTAAAAAAATTGCTTTAATAATTGTTCTTAATAAGCTGGAAGGCCACTTCTATTTTGAGTTGCTCCACCGAATCCAGGAAGAGAAGCCGCTTCGTCTTCAACGACGTCTTCACGAACTTCGACCTTCCATCGCTTATAGGCAGAGACCCCAGTTCCTGCAGGAATCAGGCGACCCATAATAATGTTCTCTTTGAGACCACGAAGGAAGTCAGTTTTAGAATTAATAGCTGCCTCGGTTAAGACTTTAGTTGTCTCCTGGAAAGATGCCGCTGAAATCCAGCTCTCTGTTCCGAGAGAAACTTTTGTAATACCAAGAAGAAGAGGTTCAGCCGTTGCTGGTTGTCCACCTTCAGAAATCACCTTTTGGTTCTCATCTTCAAAAGTGTATTTTTCAACCTGCTCGCCAATGAGGAACTTTGAGTCACCTGGCTCTTGAATCTTCACCTTGCGAAGCATTTGTCGAACAATGACTTCAATGTGTTTATCGTTAATACCCACACCCTGAAGTCTATAAACATCTTGAATTTCGTTAACAAGGTAGTTTGCTAGTTCCTTATCACCGAGAACTCGAAGAATATCGTGAGGATTGGTAGGACCATCCATTAATGGTTCTCCCGCTTTCACATATTCACCCTCTCGAACCGCAATGTGCTTTCCTTTAGGAATGAGATATTCTTTTTGCTCACCGAGGTCAGGTGTCACGATCACTCTTTGCTTACCCTTGATGTCTTTACCAAAAGTCACATAACCATCGATGTCAGCAATAATCGCTGCTTCTTTAGGCTTACGTGCTTCAAAAAGCTCAGCAACTCGAGGGAGACCACCCGTGATATCGCGAGTTTTAGAAGTCTCTCTGTGCATCTTCGCAACAACATCTCCAGAATGAACTTGTTGGCCATCTTGTACAAGAAGCTGTGCGCCCACCGGAATCACGTATCGAGCCGGGATTTCACGGTTTGGCATATTCACTTCGTTGCCGTTTTCATCAACAAGCCAAACAGTCGGCTTAATCTCAGAAGACTTGGCGTCGATAATTACTTTTGTAGCAAAACCAGTTACAGGGTCGACCTG
>JAUHWN010000228.1 GCA_030424665.1 Bdellovibrionia bacterium
TTTTGGCGACGCCCGCTTTTGGTTTAGGTGTCGACAAAGAAAATGTTCGCATGGTGATTCACGCCGAGATGCCGGGATCCATCGAAGCCTATTACCAAGAAATCGGACGGGCGGGCCGAGATGGTCAGCCAGCAGATTGTGTTCTTCTCTACGATGGTGACGACATCAGTATTCAAATGGATTTTTTAAAGTGGGCCAATCCAGAACCTGAGTTTATTCGCAGTGTTTATGCTCTTATAAAAAATAATATCGATCGAGCCAAGCAAGAGGGTTACGAGTTTCTACGTAATCAATTGCATTTTTATCATTCTCGGGATTTTCGATTAGAAACGGCGATAAATCTTTTAGAGCGTTGGGACTGCTTGGCGGGTCACAATAATCCAAGGGAGTGGGAGATTATAGGAGAACTTCCAGATGAGTACCTGGAGCAAGATGATTTTGAAGCGAGAATAAAAGCCCAGAGGCATAAGCTTTATGAAATGACGGAGTTTATTAAGCTAGAAGAGTGCCGAAAGCGCTACATCTATAATTACTTTGGAATGCCCACGACGGAAGATTGTGGCAATTGTGATAACTGTTTGAGGCAATAATTAATCTATGTCGCAAATTTTATTTCCTGACCCCAGGCAAACAGATGATGATGGTCTCTTGGTAATTGGTGGAGATCTGTCATTAGAAAATTTGAAGAACGCCTACGAAATTGGTGTTTTTCCGTGGCCACAGCCCGGTCTGCCCATGCTGTGGTTTTCTCCGGTCAATAGGGGAATTATTGATTTTGCTGACTTTAAAGTCCCCAGTCGCTTGAATAGGTATTTAAAAAAAGAAAATTTTGAGTTGCGGATTGATACAAGCTTTCGTCACGTCATTGAAAACTGCGCCCAGTCCTTTCGTAAGAATGAAAGTGGTACTTGGATTCTGCCCGAAATGATTGACGCCTATGAAGAGTTTCACAGGGCGGGCTATGCCCATAGTATTGAATGTTGGGATGAGGGAGAGATTGTTGGCGGTCTCTATGGTGTATTTATACGAGGTGTTTTTAGTGCAGAAAGTATGTTTTTCAAAAAAAGCCACGCTTCTAAATTTTGCCTCATTCAGTTAATTGAGCATTTAAAAAAAAGAAATTGTAGTTGGGTTGATATTCAAATGGTAACCCCCATTACTGAATCTTTTGGCGGTAAGTACATCGTTCGCAATGATTTTCTTGAGCGTCTTAAAAAATCAGATCCAAATATTCGATTTAATTAGATACCAATATAAAGGGAGCCTCCGTGAGGATAGATAAAAACTGCGTTGTGAAAATGAGTTATCAAATTATTGATAATCAAGGGCAAACACTCGATGAGAGAACTCCCGATAATCCACTCGAATTTATTTTTGGAATTGGAGTGATCCTTGAAAAGGTAGAAAAAGTTCTCCAAGATCAAACTTCTGGTTTTTCTTCGAAAATCGAGGTTTCACCCAAAGAAGGCTTTGGCGAATTTAGACAAGATCTCGTCGTATCAATCCCACTTGCTCATTTCTCCCCTGGGATCGAACTCAAGCCTGGGGTAAAATTTCAAACTCAGGGACCTCAAGGTAAGCCGGTGACTCTAACCATTCTCGAAGTTGGAGACCAAGATGTGATTGCAGACGGAAATCACCCACTCAGCGGAGCGGAGCTCATTTTTGATGTGAGAGTTTTAGATGTTCGTAAAGCGACTCCTGATGAACTACAAAGCGGTCGACCTAAGTCCAATGAGCCGGAGAAAGCCGAATAAAGGTTTATTGTATCGGCTTAAAACGTCTAATTTGAAAACTTTTACCTTTCGATTTATCTAATAATATTAGATGTTTAAATGGCATATCCGCTCTGGTTCCAGGCCTGGAACAGCTTGATCCAGAAGCTTTTGTCATTAACCGGGGAGTGGGTCATAGTTAAGATATTATGATTTTACAAGCTAAGACCGTTAAAGAATTTTTGAAATCAGAGCTAGACCGAAGGATTAAGGTCAACCAAAGGTATTCCCAAAGGGCTTTTGCCAGAAGTTTGGGCTTGAGCCCCGGCGAACTCTCTGAGCTCCTGCGCGATAAGCGATCCCTTTCATTGAAATCTGCCCTGAGAATTTCGAAGGCGATGGGCTTTAATTCAACAGAAACCAAATATCTCGTTCATTTAGCACAAGTTGATAAGTCACGAAAATCTGGCGAAGGAGAGATGCTCGAAAACCTCCAAGAAGAGGAGCCAGTTGATCAGGGGACTCTTTCTGAAGATGTATTTCACATTGTTTCTGACTGGTATTATTTTGCGATTCTCAACTTGGTCGACTGTGATGGATTTATTTGGGATGCTCAATATATATCGAGTCGTTTAGGAATCACCAAAGTTGAAGCACAAATTGCGATGGAGCGCTTGTTGAGAATGAAAATCGTCTCGAAAAATGAGGCAGGACAATTTGTAGGAGCGAAGGACTTTGTCCTGAGCCCTTCGGGAATCCCCTCGGATGCTGTGCGAAATTATCATAGGCAGATGATGAAAAAAGCTCTCTATGCACTAGAGATGAATCCGGTACAGGATCGAGATATTTCAGGTGTTGGTTTTGCCTGTCATCCCGAGGACTTAGAGGCCATTCGCCTTGAGATTGTCGAGTTTCAGGATCAGCTGGTAACAAAGTATTCCAAATCCAGAACAAAAAAGGCCCAAGAGGTCTTCCATTTGGAGATGGCATTGTTCAAAATTACACGTGGGCAAGGAAGTGAAAATGAAAAAAATTAGTTTTCTCTTAATTACTTTTTTGATGGGTTCTTTAATAGCTCAACAGGCATTTGCCTCTGCAACGAGAGTTGGTAACGGTGATGATGGCAATGATTTGGAAGGCTTTAAACGTGTTCACGAGGGCATACTTGTAGATACGCAAAAAGAGGCTGCGGCTCTTGTGAGAAGACTTAACCTTTCCTCAATATCAGGAATGGGCAACCTTCTTCCAGAGGTAGAGCGGGCGAAGCTTTTTATTGCCGATAAAAATGCTGAAGCAAAATATGCCTTCGATAAAGGAATGGAATCCTCTAAGGATGGGAAGTACGTTTACGCTCGAACATTTGCTGAGCCATATGCTCCGACTCGCTTTTTTCCAAAGTCATTGGATTTGAGTAAGGAACAGCTGATTTCATTGCATATTCACGAAGCGCTTCACCGGTCGTTGCCCAGAAAAATTCGTGAGAACGAAGAAATTGTTAGCCATCTCACTATGTCTATTACTTCTCCTGATGCGACCAATGATCGAATCAGAAAAGTAGCAAGCAAGTATATTAGTGACAAAATGATCTTAGAGAGTCGTTTTGATCGCAAAAGAATGGGGCCACAAAGACCGGCCCAAGTGACCTATAGTTTTAAAGCATTTCAAAAGCCAGATGTTGAAAGTAGTTTTCCGATTGCTTCGACTCACTCTTTTGAGAGCTATTTATATCCTTTTGGAAAAGGAGAAAATACTTTCGGCTTTGGCGCTGAGCTATCATATATCGTCCTTGAAGAGAGCAGTTATTTGGGGCCGTTTGCCTTTATGGGAAATTACTTGTTAACTGAGTTGAGCAATTTTGATTTAGAAGTTTTTGGCCGTTTTTCTGTTTCTACTGTTTCGGATTCAGAGGTTAAAGACTCTCCAGTCGGAAGAGATGTTCTGACTCTTGGAGTGAGTCTGATCCGCTATACCGAAACTTTTTATATCAGAAATCAATTGAGTTACTCTTTTGGTGGTGAGAGTGAACAGAGGTTTGAAGATGAAATCGTTAATTACGAATTTGGAGCCGT
>JAUHWN010000229.1 GCA_030424665.1 Bdellovibrionia bacterium
CACGTAGGAAGAACCTAGTTCTCAGTCCCTATCGATGGATGGGTGTTATCGAGTTCGAATCTGATGAGACCGCGCCCGCTAAGCCTAATTGCACTGAATCCCAGTTTTCGGCTGAAGATTTTGAAACTCTTTTTAGAAGGTCTGATATTAGCAATCAAAACGATTTTTTAAATGCAATCCCTAAAGACGTTCTATCTCGATTTACATTTCTTACAGAAAGCGAAAGTCTGCAAAGGCATGGCGTGAGTTCCGAAAATCCTAGAGTGATGAGGTTCTCAAACGACGGCAAGTTTACCATAACTTATACTTGTAACCCCGTCACGAGAAGTTACGACACCATCGAGGCCATGTATTTTGATGATGATGAAAAACGCTATCGGTTTCTTCATGCATCGTTTATTGATGGACAGAAGAAACTGGTTAAAGATCATAACTCTTGTTTAGCATGCCATGGAGGATCAGATCCTCGGCCCAATTGGAATCCCTATAGTCAGTGGCCAAAAACCTTAGGCTCAGACGACGATCTTATCGTAAAAGATCGTGGACTTCCAATCGCTCCAATTGATGGATCCTACGATGATAGGCCCTTTGAGTGGGCTTTTGAAAATAGTCCTGAGGCAAAACAATACCTCCATCTCAAAGAAAAGTGGAGGGGTACTAGTTGCTTTGATAGTTTGCCATGGCCAGAGCAAGAAAGTGAGTATACACGATTTTACCCTTACATCATTTCTAGAAAAGCGCCTAATTATCAATATAGAAACAATGCTTATTACTCAATCGTGCAGACTCGACTCAATTCCCATAGATTGTATCGCAAATTAAACGAAGCGCCGAGCTTTGAACGCTTTCGCATTCAACTTGCCATGGAGGCAATTCAGTGTCCACAGAGCCAACTAGAAAGTTATATTCCACAGTTGAATAGACAGATCGAAGATGGTTCCAAGCTTGATGATATTGTTCACTATTTTTTAAATGTCCGCGGTGGGCAGACCAGTGTAAATCTTCATGATGGATACAAAAAGCTAGGGCTTGCGATGCATTTGATGGGTATTCGTCCCGTTGACTGGGATTTCCGGTTTACGCCCACGGGAACACAGGAAAGTGTTCAGTTCTATAACCATGGCATGTGGCACCCTGTGCACTATATGTTAGACCGTCTTCTCGATGACTTAGAAAAAGAAATTCCAGAGATTGAACCTTACAATATTAGAGTCAATTGGTTTGCAAATATTTTTGGAAGAAATCTTATGTGCGTTGATGATTTGGCAGAAAAATTTTGGCCCAGTAATCGTCGTAATCAGCAAATCTGCTCGATCCTTGCCAATTACCAAGTAGAAATTGGCATGCCAAACCCTATGGAGGATAGCGAATTAGCAGGCTCTTATAATACACTTACTTCGACCCACTTTTATAGAAGGGAGAAGTCTTACGGGCCTGAAAGTCTGGACTTGGGTAAGAAAATTTTGCAGACGACCTGTGGACAATGCCACAACGGTGATGTTTTACCCTACAACTTTAAAGATCACGAAATGCTAAAAAGAGACTTGGCAGAGTATCAAGAGGGGCTTATCGGACTAGTTGGCTATAAGCTGGGAGATGAGCAATCTTGTGAAATGCCATTAAAGGTAGCCGGTCCCTGTTTGAGTTCCGCCGAAAAGAACTCTGTTCTATCTTATTTAGAAGCTTTGTTTAGAAATGTAACCCTTGCCCCTTAACCCTAGAAAGTTGAGTAGTTATGACTTTTATAAATTTCAAATCAATCTCAAAACCGTCAAACTTCCAGGGTAATTTCCTGAGAATTTCTCAGAGGATTTTTCAAAACTCTTTCTCGGCCTTAGTGATTTGCGCAACCCTTTTGTTTTCGTCGATCTCAATGGCTGGAGATTTGAAGTTTCTTGTAGAAAGAGCCGAAACTGGCGAGCCCTTATCGGTAGAAGAGTTTCTTCAGGCACTCCCGCAAGCCTACAAGTCGAATTTGCTCCTCGGTTATAACCCACGAGGACTTGGGCTCGGAACACCAGAAGAACCAAAAATCATTTCTTACAGTCCCCAGGGAACGAGTTTCATAGCCCTGCAAAGTTCTCCAGATGGATACCGTGGTAATGCTGTAGAAGTTATTGATTTTGACCCTAAGACTAAGCAATATACTTTTTACGACATCCATTTGGGTGCTGAGCCCAGAGTCGTGAAAAACCCGAGCACTTGTAAGGGCTGCCATAAAGGTAAGCCACTTTGGGACAGCTACCCTGTGTGGCCAGGATTTGTTGGTTCTGCTTCTAAACCACTAGAAGCCAGTCTTGAAAATTCAGCGCTAGCATTAGAGTTTGCAATTATTCAGAATCATATTATCAATGAATCGCCTAACCCGAGAATTGCGGCTTTTGATGTCAACCACTGGGACCCAAGTAAAAAACCATCTCAACTGACTCAACTTTATCGTGGCTTTTTTAATCGTAATATGAATCTCAATCGTCGGGCTTTTATGCTCGAAGGGTTGAGGCTTGCGAATGAGCTCGAACAGGTTCCACTTTTTTATGAGTATTATGCTCCATTAATTATGCTATTGATTGCGGGTCGTGATGAATTTTGGCAGGAGTACGGTGAAAAGCCCGTAGCTGAGTTAAGTGCTCTGCAAGAACAAATGGAGACTGGATTTTGGCAATACATTGACGAAGTAAAGGTTAGGCAGCAGGACAATGGGATTACAAGTCCTAAAGAAGGTTTATCACGAGCTTACATGGGGCCTGTTTTTGGATTTGAGAGTCAAGTTTCAGAGCACTCTCTCAGAAAGTTCTCAACGGAATACTATTTCTTGGTTAATAAATTTGGTCTCAAGCCAAAAGACTTAGAGCTGATCTTCTCGCCAAAAGTTGCTTATAGCCTTTCTGATGGTGCTAATTCAACCCATGAGCACCTTTGGGCCGAAGTAGCAAAACGTCTTATTGAAAAGCTTCCCCAGTGGGGCGAAGTTTTTGAAATTTTCTATGCAATGAACAAGGAAGAAGCGGTTAGTCGATATGGAGTTGATTATCCGACGGCGGCCATTGTGGGCGGAAGTAATTGGCCTTCTGGAAATTTTGGTGGTTCTTTGGCTCGATGGAATCGAGTCGAGGCTCCAGAAGAAGTCTTTGATCGAGCTCGAAGTCTTTTAATTCATCCCACAAGTTGTCAGGCTAAATTTTTGCTGGTTCAATAGGAGTTCACCTAAAAGGAGTTGGGGATGAACAAAGACCAGACGACTATCGACCCAAAGATTTTTGACCTTTACGATGAATATTGTCACAGCGAAATGTCGCGAAGGGATTTTCTGGATCGAGCCAGTTTGATCATCGCCGGCGGAGCAGGACTCGCAATGGCTATGTCACTTATGCCCAATTATGCAAACGCACAGTTGGCCTCTTTCAACGACGAGCGTATAAAAGCGAAATATGTGACCTATAACTCACCCGGTGGCAATGCTAAGAAAATGCGTGGCTATATGGTGCATCCTGCCGGTAAAGGGCCTTTTCCAGCGGTTTTAATTGTTCACGAAAACAGGGGACTCAATCCCTATATTGAAGATGTGGCTCGAAGAGCAGCCCTCGAAGGTTTTTTAGCCTTCGCCCCCGATGCGCTCACACCTCTTGGTGGCTATCCCGGCAATGATGAAGAGGGTAAAGTTCTGCAAAGAAAACTTGATCGCGACAAGATTTTCACGGACATGAAAAACGCCGCTCTATTTTTAAGAAAGCACGAGCTCTCTACAGGTAAGCT
>JAUHWN010000089.1 GCA_030424665.1 Bdellovibrionia bacterium
TGGCATAACCCCAGATCCCCACCAAATTGTGGGGACCAAGTAACTCATACTTTAAACCAAATAGTTCTGCATTACTTGAGTAAACAGCCCTTTCGTCGCTCGTTCTTCTAAAAAAAGAATACCACCTCTGAGAACTCTCGGCCGGCAAAACAAAGGTTTCATAAAAGGCCCGATTAAGAATTTTAGCAGCTCGAGAAACGTCAGCGTACTCCTCTGTCACTCGCAACACTCTAAAGCGATCCCCCGAACTAATTGGCTCGTTGGGAGCTGGTTTAAAGAGCCCCTTTTCAACTTGCTCTTGAATCGTCTCTTTGGGTACTTGAGCATTCAATGCCCCTAAGCCCTTTACGCTTAATAACGAGTAGTAAACCATAATCGGAATCAAAAGAAGCGTTGTCAGAATCAACCAAATCCTGCGCGAAAAATAATGGGTGAGTTCTAAACCAAAGAGGAACACCCCAAGGAGTGCCATGATTACGGCTCTTTCAGTCGATAGGTTCAAACAATAAAAGACCGTTAGAATATAAAAGCAAATGGCAAAGCCCACGCGCTTTGATTTTAGTAAAACCGAAAGAGCCAAGGGCGAGGCCACAAGTAAACCCACGTTAAAGTAAGCATACTGCTCCATGAAAAGGGGCTGAAAATTAGATTTCAAAGAACCATTAATGATCCATTGAATGACTTGGTTTTTTTCTTGGAGAAAGCCCAGGTGAACCACTTGTGCTCCAGCCACCAGAATAAACAAACTCTGAGCGGCAATACTTAAGCCAGAACTCGGCGTGGTATCAAGAATTGCAAAACGCCTCCCCTGAACCGAATCCCCGATTAAGAGCATGAGACCAACTCCCAAAAGACTAAAGCCCTGGAGATTAATCGTTTCAGGATTGAAACTATCCTTTTGAATCCAAAAAGGAATCAGCATTGTGATCGACCAAATAAGAGATGGAAGTGATTCGAAAAAATCACGGGATCGAAATTTCGTCACAACAAGCACGAGAAGTGCGAGTATGTAGACCCAAAAGAGGGATTCAAGAAGCATAATTTTGTACCTCGGTATTAAGCTAATGGGCCTATCTAGAACAATCAACTAACATTCAGAAAAAACTCAGCAATTTCAAAAGGTCCAGACCCTTGACCGAATGCATTATTCGCCCCCCTTTTTAATGATCAACACTGAAGATCCCTTTACCATTATGAAGTACTGGAGGAAGCATGGGTTTAATACTTAAGCAGATATTTCAATTTATAAAATTGCTCAATTCGGATACCGAAACAGGGCCACTAGCAGCGGGTCTCGCCTGTGGGTTTATTCTTGGAATGACCCCTTCGTTTTCTCTGCAAACAGTGCTCGTCATACTAATTCTATTTACGTTTCGCATTCAAATGGGCGCGGCCTTTATCGGAGCTTTCTTTTTTAAATTTATCGCCTTTATGCTCGATCCTGTCTTTCACAGTATTGGCTCAGCCGTTTTAGAGATTGAAGGAATGAAAGGTCTATACACAAGCCTTTACAATATGCCGATTATTCCATTTACAAGATTTAATAACTCGATCGTAATGGGATCCGCCGTGGTCTCTATTCTTTTAGCACCATTTGTTTATATTCTCTCACGTATTTTGATTGCCAAATATCGAAAGACCGTTGTCGAGCGCTTTCAACAAACAAAATTTTGGAAGGCGATCAAGGCGACAAGTTTCTACAAGTGGTATCACTCTTACAATTCACTCTATAATTAAGGAATAGCTCATGACCGAAGATAATAATCAAAACCAAGTCGAAGATGCTAAAGCCAAAAAACCTAAAAAGAAGAAGGGCCCCATTCGCTTTGAGGCCATTATTCCACTTGTTCTCGTATTAGTGCTCATTAGCCTATACAGCATGTTCTTTTTAGATAGCCACCTAAGAAGGGCCATCGAGCTCGGTGCCCTTTACGCCCATAGAGCCGAAGTAAATATAAAATCCCTGAACTTAAGCTTTACTAATGCTTCTTTAGTTATGACGGGTTTGCAGGTAACAAACTACGACAAACCCGAAGAGAACCTTGTCGAAATTGGACGCATCTCTTTTGACCTTTCTTGGGATGCCCTTTTAAGAGCAAAATTTGTGGTCGATAATTCTGAAATCACCAGCATTCAGATTAATTCCAAAAGAAAGCGTCCGGGACGAATCCTTGAAAAAACCAAGTCAGCTGAAAAAGTGGGAACGCAACTCTCAAATGTGGCACTCGATGCCGCCAAAGACGAGTACGAAGGAAATATCCTCGGCGATACGGCCACTGTATTGAGTGGGGCTAAACCAGAAGATCAACTTAAAAAAATAGAAGGTGACCTCAAAGCCTCTGGAAAGCTCAAAGAAATCGAAAAAGCTCTTAAGGACAAAGAAAAGGAGTGGCAAAAGCGTCTTGCGACCCTGCCCAAAGATAGCGACCTCAAAGCTTTAGAAACGAAATTTAAGTCCATCAAAACCTCAAATTTTAAAAACCCCGCTGAGGTACAGAAATCAGTAAAGGCTTTTGAACAGGTTTTTAAAGAGGCCGACACTAAGTTGAAAGAAGTCAAAACCGCCGGTAGTGATCTCGATAAAGATATCAAAACCTACAAAGGTGCCTTTAATGAGCTCGAACAGATGGTGCAAAAAGATATTAAGGATCTCGAAAAAAGGCTAAATATTCCAAAGCTCGATGCGCAAAATATCTCAAAGATGCTTTTTGGTAAAATTATTATCGATAAGCTCGGTAAGTATTCAAAGTGGATTAATATGGCTAGAGAATACATGCCACCTAAAAAATCGGCCGACGAAAAGGCCGCAAAGAAAGAAGAGGCGATCACTCCAAAAGAGCGCGCTCTTGGTCGCAACTACACTTTTCCGAAAGCTAAATCCTACCCACTTTTTTGGCTCAAGAAAGCAAAGATTTCTTCAAAATCAAGTGATGCTGAGTTCTCGGGAGACTTAGAAGGAGAGCTTGTTCACGTAACGAGTAATCCAGTCCTTCTAGGAAAGCCCACAGTTCTTAACCTTAAAGGAGACTTCCCGAAACAAAAAATATTCGGAATGGAAGCCAAGGTTACAATTGATCACACCACCGAAAAACCCATTGAAACCCTTGATCTTGTTTTAGGTAGAGTTCCTGTTGAGAAAATGATGCTTTCTGATTCAGAGGATGTCTCTTTCGGTTTTAACTCCGCCCAAACCAGAACTGTTGCTAAAGCAACAATGCAAGGCCAAGAAATTAATCTCAATGCGACAACTCTTTTTACTCAGCTCGATTACGTCAACAAAGCCAAATCACCCATACTGAATGAGGTATTAGCTGGTGTCGCTAAGGATCTCAATAAATTTGACCTAGTTACAAAGGTCACTGGAAGCTTTAGTAAATTCAACCTGGGCCTTAAATCGGGGCTTGGTCAGGCTTTGCAAAACTCATTAAAGAAGCAGCTTGATCAGCAAATACAAAAGGCGAGAAAGCAAATTAAAGAGATGGTTGATTCTAAAATCAAAGGCGAAAAGGACAAACTCCAAAGCCAGATTAACCAGTTCGAAAAGAAACTGGGAGCCCCAATCAATAATGCTAAAGGCAAAATTGAGGGCACCAAGAAAAATATCGAAGACTCTAAAAAGAAAGCCGTAAATTCGGAAAAGAAGAAAATTGAAAATAAAGCAAAAGACCTTTTAAAAGGAATAAAGTTCTAATATGAGAAGTAATCAAAAGTTTTTTTTAAGCCTTTTTATAGCGATTTTACTCCTGACACCTTTGGCGCAATCAGCTAAAGACAGTGAAATAGAATTTTGCCAATCTACGAGAGAATTCGTAACGGTTTTAGAGTATCTCAGGTCAAATTCCAGTTATGGGTTATCAGAAAATCAATCTCGTAAAATCGCTCACCAAGTCTCTCAAGGGTGCACCAATTCGGCTAAGAGATTTATCAAGGGTTATGAACTCATTTACAAAATTGAACTAGGCGGTCAAACAGCTCTTCGTATTGGCCTAGCCCTTTCAAACGCCACTGACGAAATAGCCGACAACTTTATTAGGGTTTTTAAAAAATCATACCTCTCTTCAGAGCTTGATCTCGATGCAAAAACCGCCGTGGCTGTAGCGCAAAAACTCTCATATGACTTTAAAGGAAATTTCGAAGCCGCAAGAGATGACTTTTACAGTCTCGTCGATTTCTGCAGAGGAAGTATTTTAAAGCTGCCCGCTTCCCGCTGCGCCCAGTTTGCCGTGAATCTCATCAAACGCTCTGAAGAATTTCAAGAACCCATTGCCAAGCTCTTTCAAAAGACGTTTAAGTATCTTACCGAGAATAGAAACATCGGACTCAGCGTCTCTGAAGCCTTTAAAAAGTCTCAAGATATTTTAGCCTCTGGCCCCCAGTCTTTAGACAATTTTGTACTCGCCTATGATTACGCTCTCAATAAAAAAGGGCTCAACTATAGCGCGCAAAATGCTTTTGAATTTGCCATGAAGATGAGTCAAAGGTCGATCGATATGCGAGTCGATGGCCCTAAGGCCGATATCAAATAGAAATTAAAGGGTTATGATGCGCCATCGCTACCATTAGGTGCCTGGCACCTAAAAGGTGGCTGAAAGGCCCAACCCACTAACTAGTTTAGCTTCCTTTTGATGATCCATCATCAGCCTTGGAGAAATCTGAATATCTGATAGTGGTCCGTAAATACGCTTCTTATATTTTCTATGAAGCCTTGATACCTGAATCCACCGGTTTTGAAACAAAAGAGGAGTCAAAGATGCCACTGCCGAAAAGATGGGGTAAACCGTGTTTTCACTATTCGTTTCAGTAGCCATAAAAACAGAAGCACCGAGGTTACTAACAACCGAAAGAACTGTAATCTTCCAGGCAAAACCCGAGGCTCCATAAAGAGCTTCTTCGGCAAGCCGCTCCCGAGTGAGACGCTCAGCCTTTGAATTTCCCGTTGGAAGTTTATCGAGGCACTTTTGATAAGGTGAATAAAGGGCAGAAATCGCCAAGGTACCGACAAGAAAACTGCCGCCAATGAGTTGCGATAATTGAACGGCATCATCTAGGGCTTTGTTTTCAGTCGAAGAAGAGTCACTCTTGTATTGCCCATCCACTACAAATGAACTGGCTAAAGTCGTAAGAGCCGAAAACTGAATCGGCCAGAAGGCCTTCCACTTATTCGCCTGTTCATCTTTAGCTTCCATAGCAAGACGCTTCGAAGCCAAGGGCTGAACCATCAACTCTGGATATTCTAAGCTCTTGAAAAGTGGATCAATTTGGACATTTCGGTATTTACGATTTTTTGTTGAACTTTTTGACTTTTCTTTGGCATCGACGTTTGCGCTGAGTCCAAAAATTATCATTCCGATTATAAAAAGTATCAATCTGCTCTTCATAAAATTCTCTGTTGTTGCTATGGGTGACAAAAAGTTATCCTATATGCGTAGGATAAGAATAAGACTGGGGACCCATGAAAGCAATTTATACATTTTATTTTATAATTGTCGCGACTTTACTTTCGACTTCAATAGCCTCAGCCTTTAAGGGTCACACGGGTACTATCGTTAAAGTTAAGGGTAATGCTCATATTTTAATCAACGAGAGTACCAAAGCCTCTGGCCCCAGACCCCGAGTTTCCTACCAAAGTAAGTTCTACACCGAAAAGAGGATTCGCAGGGGGACCAAGGTCCGGCCAGGTACAATTATTCAAACTTCAAATAACTCCAGCCTAAAGCTCATTTTCGGAAATGGGGATCATATCAATATCGGGCCTTCTACGAGCTATCGATTTTCTGTCGACAAAGATAAAGACAAAAAAGATCGAGCTGTTATCGATGTTTACTACGGAAAAGTTCGCGCACTCATCTCTAAAGACAAGAAAAATCCGCGGTCTGGAATGCGACTTAAAACTCCGACGGCTGTCGCCGGGGTTCGAGGAACAGACTTCTTTGTTTCCTACAACGCGGGCAAAGGAACAGAACTCAAGGTGATTCGAGGTAAAGTCGCTATCGTTCCGCAAAAAATACACCCCACCCCCCTGACTTCGCAAGCCAATAATGAATCTTCAAATACAATATCCCCCTCAGTGGCCGCGGCAAAAAAGAGGCCCAAAATTGATATCGATAAGCTCCTAAAACAAGCAATAGTTATCGATTCAGGGAACGTCGTAGAAATTAAAAAACCAAAATCCAAAGCGGAAGTCGATCGCGCAAAAAGCAAGAGCTCCCAGTCTCAAGTCGTTAGTGGAACAACAGGAAAAAAGCTAGAAGATTCATCCTACAAGGTTGAAGAGTCACTTCTTGTTGCGGTAAAACCCATTTCAAAAGAATCTCTCCTAGAGGTTCAAGCCATTACTGTACAAGAAGTTGATGGTAGTGATAATACCGCTAGCAACGATGATGAAATGAAGAACCTGAAGGAGCTCGAAAAACAGGCGAGCCAAGCTCTTCTTCAAGATATTAAGACCTATACTCCTGAAGTACTTGAGTCTGCAGAGATTAACGAAAAGGATTCAAGTGACAATATAAACACCAAAGTTCTATCCAGTATGTTTAAATCGGCTCCAGCCGAAAAGCCAAAACAAAAACCTAGTCAGCAAGAAATTGATTCAATCGGTAAAGACATCTACGAAAACTTCTTCAATAAAAATAAGTAAACTGTGAGGAGAGTTAAGATGAAATTATTGGTACTTACCCTGGCATCTCTATGCCTAATTTCATGTGCGAGCAAAACCAAAGTCGCCAAAAATAAAAGTGTTTGCGAGAGTTTCGACCACTATATTTTGATGGATCAAAATCCAAAACTAAAGCTGAATAAAATCGAAGAAATTCCCTATGACTGCCGCTATCAGGGCGTTCTATTGGATGAGCACGGAAAGAAGGTCGGACTCATTAAAATACTGCCTGCTCGAAGTATTGCTGGTGTGGTTAAAGATGTTTACCAAACCTACTATTTGTATGAGCGAAAGAATTCAGACCTCAATGTCGAAAGAGCAGAATTTTCTGATTTATTTGAAGGGATGGATTCATACACACAGAAATCTAAACTTTATATTAAAAACTATCCCATTAAAGGGAATCCACGGCTCGTCGAAAAGGTCGCGCTCTTACAAGTCAAAGACCTCGACATTTTCATCTCACTCCGAACAACACGTGCAAAAAATCAGACCGATACAAATTTCAAAGCTTTCGTCGCCGGAATGAGAGTCGAGAGTAAGAACTAAGAAAAACGTACATTAACAAGGCTGATCGGTCCTCGCTCGTACTCGTCTAAATCAGATTCAGAACTTCTATTGGTCTGATCAGATTCACTACTATCTCGATCAATCACATCTCTTCTAAGTTCTTGGGTCGCCTTGAAGAGGTCAACCGTAACTTTTTTTGCCAAGCGCTCAGGCCTAGCAAAACATTTTACTAAACCAATATAGGACTTTGCCTCTTCACGATTCATCCAAAATCTCTGAAAGGTCTTTTCATCGAGAAACTCCATGATAACAACCTTCTGCAAGAAATCATCGGTACCCACCAGTTGAACATCTTTAATAGGATAAATAGGAAGAATTTCATTAAGGAACTGAGTCCACGCCATAACGAAATCAGCTTCACAGCCTTCTTTTATCTTAATATCGAATTGCTTTCTATATTTCATACTACACCTTCTAAATCTATATTATGGTGCAGTGGCTCCCAAGATTGACACGTTTCATTTTGAGACATTGGTGCTGTTTACTGAGATTGAAAACCAATAGAGCGCGTAAAGAGCCCCTAATTATTAGAAGAGTTCTTTGGCTCTTGCGCATTGGCGGCACTCAAATCCTCTTTGATCAAAGATTCAAAGTAAGCCACAGCTCGCGGATCGAACCACTCTTCCTCACCGATCACTTTTCTAATGAGCTTCCCATTTTTGTGAAAAACAAAAGTTTCAGGAAGGCGCTCAACTCCGTACTTGTCCGCCACTTCTCTTTTAGGGTCCCAGAGCATAAAGGTATGGGCCTTTGGTTTACCAAAGGCTTTTAGAAAAACATCGATGTCCTTTTTATCTTCATCCGCGGATACTGCTATGAAGATAAGATCTCCGTTGAAGTTGTCAGCGAGTTTCACCATCGAAGGGTATTCTCGAACACAGGGCTCACACCAAGTCGCCCAGAAGTTGAGAATTACAACCTTTCCCTTTTGCGACTCTAAATTGAAGTCCGAGCCATCGAGTCGAGGAAGAGTAAAATCAATCATCCCCTGGGTTTCGAGACGATCAATGATGTTATAGCGTTCAGGCATTTTTTGGGTATCATTTTGTGAGCTATAGTAATTCCAGCCGAACATAAGAAGTCCAGCAACGATAAGAGTGCCGATGAGCCCTTTGACATAAACCATAGAATTCCCTTCCCTGATCCTTCACTATAAATAAAAAAAGGAGCGCCGAAAAGCTCATAGGTTTACATAAATAAACTGAAGCCCTGCTCCATATTCAAAACGTCTCTGATCCACATAAAATAGATCTGCGGTAATTCTAAGGGCGAAAGGACTGTCGAATTCAAATTTCGGCCCCATTCGGCTCGCAAAGTTAAAATTTTGAATAAATGGCTGATAGGTGACTATTCTTGGCGGGTAACCGAAAATCTCGCTGACCCAGTTGTCAGCGACCTGGCCCTCAAGGTCCCAATCAATCGAGGTCCCTTTTGAGATTACTAAATTTGAACGCAAAAGAAGTTTGGCTTTGATTCCTAGATTAAATTCCTGCCATGGAGTCAATAGAGCGTAGTGAACAAGAGCCTTTAGTGAGTAAAAGGAGTCTCGGTAAAGATAGCCACTACTTCGATAGTTAAAACTGGGATAAAAGCCCTGATTTGTCGACTCAAATCCTAAAGACCAAATCGATATGGACGGTCCAAAGTGACCCTCATTCTTCCACCCAAACCCCAAAGGAAGGGGTGAATAGTAAACGAAGAAATTTTCATCTTGATAGTCAAACTGACTCACAGAAAAGATTAACGCAAGCTCTGGAGCACTCGTATTTCCCGTAGACTGCGAGTAATTGAAATCAAAACCAAATGTCCAATTGGAACTATATGACGACAACTCTTCAGTTAGAATAGAACCAATAGAAGCGTTCACACTTTCTAGATGGATAAAACACGTGATGGTCAGTAACAAAAGTCTCTTTAGTAAAGGAGCCATTTAAATTTCCATAAAAAAAGGAGCTTCGAAAAGCTCCTTTGACAAGTTCGTTTTGAATCAGCCAATTAGGCCTTTTTAGCACGTCTTTGCTTTTTCGCCTTAGCCGCACCTTTTTTAAGCTGTGGCTTCTTCCAGTTCTCTTTACGAGAAGCTTCGGCGATTTTGCGCTTATGCTTTTTAGTCTTAGCATCTGCACGCACTTTGAGTTTCTCATTGTGCTCAGCGAGTTGCTCAGGAGTCATTTCTTTTTCGACAAGCTTACGAGCAGCATCTCTCACTTTAACCTTAGTACTGGCTTTACGTGCTTCAGCTGCTTTTTCGAAGTCATAATCAACAAACTCGATAAAAGCCATTTCAGCGGCATCACCAGGTCGACGACCCAATTTGATGATGCGAGTATATCCACCTGGACGATCCTTAAAACGAGGTCCTAAATCAGAAGTGATCTTATGAACCGTGTTCTTATTTGGATACTTAGAAGCCAAAGTTCTAACATCAGTCAAAGTAGCGTCTTTACCTTTAGTAATGGCGCGCTCAACATGACGTCTAAGTTCTTTTGCCTTAGGTAGAGTTGTTTTAATTCTCTCGTGCTCAACGAGTGAATCAACAAGCCCACGAATTAGAGCCTTGCGGGGCCCAGACTTTCTACCAAAATGATTAGTGACTCTTCTATGTCTCATCTCTAGCTCTCCTAGTACTTAGCTAGTTACAATTAAAATTCGTTTTGTGTCGAAGCACCTGCTGCTGGAGCTCCGGGAGCTGCTGCAGGCTTCGGCGGTACTGGAGGATTGTTTGGATCCCAATTTGGTGGTGGCCATCCTTCAACCTTCATACCCAGTCCGAGTCCCATCTCTACGAGGATTTCTTTAATCTCGTTGAGCGACTTTCGACCAAAGTTCTTAGTTTTCAACATCTCTGCTTCAGAACGAGTAACAAGCTCACCAATGTAGCGAATGTTCGCGTTCTTCAAGCAGTTCGCACTTCTGACAGACAACTCAAGGTCATCCACAGAGCGGAATAAATTCTCATTAAATGAAGGTACAACCTTTTCTTCTTCAACCTCTTCAGGCTCGATACTTTCGTCGAAAGTAAGGAAGATCTGTAGTTGCTCCTTAATAATTTTAGCACCGAGAGAAACACACTCTTCAGGCTTTAATGAACCATCCGTCCAAACTTCAAAAGTAAGGGCATCATAGTCCGTTCTCTGACCAACACGAGCTGAGGAAACAGTGTAGTTTACTCTTTCGATCGGACTATAAAGCGAATCAATCGCAATATGCTCAGGTCCCACATGCTTAGAGTCGTGCTCTTCAGCCGTTACGAAACCACGCCCAAAAGAAACGATGATTTCACAGTTGAAGTTTCCGTTAGCTCCGAGAGTAGCAATGTGCTGCTCAGGATTGAGAACCTCAACCTTATCACTCGTCTGGATATCTTTAGCAGTAACAGTTCCCTGTCCTTGCTTGCTAATTCTTAAAGTCTGTGGCTCCGAAGTAAACATACGGAAACGCACTTGCTTTAAATTCAAAATAATATCGGTAACGTCTTCCATAACATCTGGGATTGTCGAGAATTCGTGAAGAACTCCTTCAAACTTAGCAGCAGAAATTGCTGAACCCATCATCGAACTCATAAGGATTCTTCTCAAAGAATTTCCTAGAGTCGTTCCATAACCTCTTTCAAGAGGTCTAACTGTAAATTTACCGTAGGTGTCGGTGAGACTTTCTTTATCTACATCGAAACCCGTTGGTTTAATTAAATCCCGCCAAAACTTATAGTAATGCTCTTGCATACGGTGTTACTCCCTGATCCTTCTTGATACAGTACTCAAAAATATTATCGTGAATAGAATTCCACAATCATATTCTCTTCTACTGGTACTGTCACATCTTCTCTTTTCGGAAGATCCTTTAAAGTCCCCTTAAAAGCCTTATGGTCAGCTTCAAGCCACGTTGGCATCTCGCGTCTAGCCGCAGATTCAATAGCAGCCATGACTTTGTTCATCTCACGAGACTTCTCACGAACCTCTACCACATCGCCCTTCTTGACTTGCATGCTAGGAATATTAGCTTTCTTGCCATTGATGGTGAAGTGATTGTGCTTAACCAACTGACGTGCCTCTCGACGACTTGACGCAAAACCCAATGTGTAAACCACATTGTCAAGGCGCGTCTCAAGTGAAGAAAGAAGGTTAGCTCCGGTTTCGCCTTTTTTGCGATCCGCTTCTTTAAAACTTAATAAGAATTGCTTCTCATTAACACCATAGTATCTCTTTGTTTTTTGTTTTTCTCTTAACTGAAGAGCGAATTCAGAGAATTTCAAACGAGATTGACCGTGTTGTCCTGGAGGATAAGGTCTTCTTTCGAAAGAACACTTATCAGTAAAACAACGGTCACCTTTCAAAAATAACTTCTGATTTTCGCGACGGCAGAATTTACAAACACTTTTATTTATGCAGCTCACGTAAAACCTCTTAAATTCTTCTTCTTTTAGGTGGACGACAACCATTGTGTGGAATCGGAGTTACATCTTTCATCGATGTAATGCGAATACCCGCTTGAGCGATTGCTCTAATTGCTGGCTCACGTCCCGCTCCCGGTCCTTTAAGGAATAGATCAACTGAACGAACACCGTGCTCTTGAGCTTTTTTAGCAGCCTCTTCAGCAGCCACCTGAGCAGCAAATGGAGTTCCCTTACGAGAACCTTTAAAGCCCAATTGACCAGCCGATGCCCAGCAAATTGCATTTCCTGTGGGATCAGTAATGGTTACTATTGTATTCCCGAAGCCTGCTGATACATAACAACGCCCCGTCGGAATATTCTTCTTAACTTTTTTCTTTGTAGCGACTTTCTTTTTAGCTTGTGCCATCTACCGCTCCTTAGACTTTCTTCTTACCGGCTACAGTTTTCTTAGGACCCTTACGCGTACGAGCGTTTTGACGGGTACTTTGACCACGAACAGGTAAACCTTTTCTGTGGCGAATTCCGCGGTAGCAACCAAGATCCATCAGTCTTTTGATAGACATACGAACTTCTTGACGAAGGTCACCTTCGATCTTGTAGTTTTCTTCAATTTTATCACGTAGCTTTACTACTTCATCATCAGTAAGCTCATTTACACGCTTACTGGGATCATAACCCATTTCCTTTACAATCCACTTCGCTCGGGTTGTTCCGATTCCGTAGATGTAAGTGAGGCCTATTTCTAGACGCTTATTTTTTGGGATATCAACACCTGCAATACGAGCCATATATTACCCCTGCCTCTGTTTATGTTTTGGATTCACGCAGATAACGCGGATGATACCTTTTCTCTTGATGACCTTACAGTCTTTGCAAATCGGCTTGACCGACGCACGTACTTTCATGAGTTCCTCCACCAAGCTTAAGTGCCTGATATCTCTGGACTATCTTAAAATTTTGATACCAGAAGTGTGTTAAATTCCTTCAAAGACCGCCATTAATATCAAATATTAACTACTTGGTCTAGCTAAAAATATGCAGTTTCAGATTAAATTGAAGTTATTCTACGGTGCTACGACTGACTTAATTTCTGAAAATACTTTATCTGTTTCTCCCAAACCATCGATAGAAACAAACTGCCCCGTCTTCTGGAAATATTCCTTAAGAGGAGCTGTACTCTTATCGTAGGCGTCTAGACGGGTCTGAATAACATCTTCAGAGTCATCTTTTCGCTGTACAACTTGATCAGAGCCACAACTATCACAGACGCCCTCTTTGGCCGTCGGTTTAAATTCAATATGGTAGGTAGCCCCACAATTTTTGCAAACACGACGTCCCGTGAGTCGACCTAATAGAATATTCTGGGGCACCTCAAAAAAGACCGCCTTTTCAATATTCATAGAGTTCTTCTTAAGAAGGGCCTCAAGAGCCTCTGCCTGGGGAACTGTTCTTGGGAAGCCATCTAAAATAAAGGACTTGCCTCCAAGCTTCTGCAAAACATCGTCAACCATGTCGATAACGACTTGGTCCGGAACCAGAGCGCCGCTATCGACGTACTCTTTAGCCTTCTTGCCCAAGGGAGTTTCATTTTTCATATTCTCACGAAAAAGATCTCCCGTAGAAATATGAGCCATGCCCAACTTTTCTACCATGAGAGCCGACTGAGTTCCCTTACCTGCCCCTGGAGGACCAAATAAAATCACATTCATTGAAATTGTGCCCTTCTACGACGAGGCTTAGCTCCCGCCTTAACTCGACTTGCGAGACTTTGATAACGATACTCATTAACCTTATCGATGAGCTGGATCGCCACACCTACAAGAATGAGTAAGCTCGTTCCACCAAAGAAGAACGGAACACTGAAAGCATCAATCAAAATATTCGGCAATAAACAGACGATCGTTAAATAGATGGCACCAGCCACTGTAATTCGATCGGAAACTTTTTTAATGTATTCAGCAGTGGACTTACCCGCTCGAATCCCAGGGATAAATTGACCACGCTTTTTAAGATTGTCAGCCGTTTCTTGTGGCGGGTACATAATCTCTGTGTAGAAGAAACAGAAGAAAATAATTAGTACCGCAAAAAGGATGTAATATAGACTTCCGCTCGGAGAAAGGAATTCCTGAATTCCGTTAACCCAAGCTGCATCTGAGAAACTCTGAATCGTCGCAGGAAACATTAAAAGAGAACTTGCGAAGATCGGTGGAATAACACCTGACATATTAATCTTGAGTGGCAAGTAGCTCGATTGCTGCATTTGCTGAGCCGCCGAACCCCTCTGGGATACGGCAATCGTAATCCGACGTTGCCCTACCTCTAGGAAAATAATCGCACCGATAACCGCTAACATTGCCGCCAAAATAATAATGGCCACGAGTCCGTTGAGCTGCCCTTCAGAAACGAGAGTGTACATGTTCATTGTACCACTCGGAATACTGGCTGCGATACCAGCGAAGATAATCATCGAGGCACCTTCTCCAATTCCACGCTCAGTAATCTGCTCCCCCAGCCAAAGAACGAACATCGCTCCAGCCGTGAGAGTAATAATTGTCATTACTTTAAATGGAATAATACCGACAGTGGAAGCGAGCACCAGAGGCTGACCCGCCTGGGTTTGTGCATCTCCAAGGTAATTTGCAATGGCATAACCCTGAACGATGGCCAATAAAACTGTGGCATAACGAGTGTATTGTTGAATCTTTTTACGACCCTGCTCGCCCTCTTTTTTAAGAGCTTCTAAATGAGGAACAGCTGACGTTAAAAGTTGGAAAATAATCGAAGCAGAAATGTAGGGCATAATCCCTAAAGCAAAAACCGAGATTTGCTCGAGCGCTCCACCCGTAAAGGTATTAAGCATTCCGAAGATCCCACCCAAACTTGAAGTGAGCTCCTTTACAGCTGCCGCATCGAGACCCGGTGTCGGAACATGGGCCCCAAAACGATAGAGTATGAGAATGAAAATTGTGAATAAAACCTTATTTCGAAGTTGTTCGCTGCTTGCTAATCCATTGGTTTCTGCCACTGCTAGATGACCTCTGCTTTCCCACCGGCTTTTTCAATAGCCTCTTTTGCTGATTTACTAAACTTATGAGCCTTTACTGTAAGGGCTTTGTCAAGTTTCCCGTTAGCAAGGATTTTGAGGCGTTCTGATTGAGAGATCAATCCTTTTTCTTTAAGAATTTGTGGAGTCACTTCTCCATCGAATTTTGCGAGTTGATCAAGGCCAACAATTTCATACTTCGTCGCAAAGCGTTTGTTGTTAAAACCAAACTTTGGCAAACGACGTTGGATCGGCATTTGACCACCTTCGAAACCCCAACGAGGACCGCCACCAGATCGAGCTTTTTGACCCTTGTGACCTTTTCCAGCTGTACCACCCCAGCCAGAACCGTTGCCTCGCCCAACGCGGTGCTTCTTATGAGTAGAACCTTCTTTTGGACTCAAATCGGCTAAAATAGACATTTTATTTCTCCACGGTAACTTCTAGCAAATGCTGGACTTTGAAAATCTGCCCGCGATTTGCTGGATTATCTGCAATTGTTTTTTCCTGCTGAAGCTTCTTAAGACCGAGACAACGGACCGTGTCTTTTTGATCTTTAGTGGCTCCAATAGTGCTCTTAATTAACTTTACTTTAAATGACTTGGCCATTTTCTATTCCTTACTGATAGTCAGTCTTTGACTGATCACCTTTAAGCTGTCCGAGACCTTGAAGAGTTGCTCTCACAGCATTGTTCGGATTACGTGTACCAATACACTTTGTAAGAATATCTTTAATACCTACTGATTCGAGTACGGCACGAACAGCACCACCAGCAATAACACCAGTACCGGGAGCGGCAGGTCTCATTACAACTCGAGCAGCACCAAACTCACCCACAACTTCGTGAGCAATCGTGCGTCCTTCAACCAATTGAAATTTCTTAAAGCCTTTTTTAGCAGAGCGAGATGCTTTACCAATTGTCTCGGGAACTTCACCAGCCTTACCTTTACCGAAACCAACTTCACCAGCTCCGTTACCCACTACAACGAGTGCGGAGAATGAAAATCGACGCCCACCTTTTACAACTTTGGCGACTCGGTTAATTGCAACAACTCTTTCTTCAAATTCGGGTGTTTCTTGCATAATACCTGTTCCTTATTCCCTTAAAATTTCAAGCCCGCTTCACGAGCCCCATCTGCAAGACTCTGAACACGTCCATGGTATAAAAGACCGTTTCGATCAAAAACCACGTTGGTAATGTTTTTCTCAATTGCTTTTTTAGCAATGGTCTCACCCACGGCCTTCGCAGCAGCTTTATTAGACCCAGTTTTCTCATTAATCGCTTTAGAGCATGTAGAGAAAAGAGTTTTACCGGCAACGTCATCTATGATTTGCGCATAGATGTGAGCGTTACTTCTGAAAACGCAGAGTCTGGGTCGCTCAGCAGTACCCTCGATTTTACGACGAATACGTACCTTCTTCTTAATTCTCGACTTAACTTTATCACTCGTGTGTTTGCCAAAGGACAATCTCACAGCACACCTCTCATTTATTTACCGGCCGACTTTCCTTCTTTTCGGCGAATATACTCATCAGAATATTTAACACCCTTACCAAGGAAAGGCTCAGGCGGTCTAAAACTTCTTATCTTTGCAGCTACTTGACCAACTAACTCTTTAGAAGGACCTGAAACATGAACCGTTGTTTGCTTATCAACTTTGATCTCGATTCCTTCAGGAACATCATAATTAATTGGGTGAGAATAACCGAGGTTAAGCTCTAACTTCTTACCAGAAGCATTGGCTCTGTAACCAACACCGTTAAGTAATAGAGTTTTTGTAAAACCTTTAGTTACTCCTGTAACCGCGTTTTGAACTAGTGCTCTATATAAACCGTGAAGAGCTCTAGACTTTTTAGTATCATCTTTTCTATTAAGAGTGATTTTACCGTCAGCAAAAGTGGCAGTTACTTCGGGCTGCATCGCAACCTTCTGTGTGTGCTTTCCACCTTTAACAATCACTTCATTGTCTGGAGTGATTGTTACGTTAACAGCGCTATCAACTTCTACTGGGTTCTTACCGACACGTGACATATCTCACCTACCAAACCGTGCAAAGTAGTTCACCACCAACTTTATTCTCGAGAGCTTGACGCCCGCTTAGAATACCTTTGTTGGTGCTTAAAATTGCTAAACCATAACCAGACTTCGGATTCGGAATATCATTAGAATTCACATAAAATCGTCGTCCTGGCTTACTTACTCTTTGAAGCTTTTCAATGATGTGCTTACCCGATCCATTATAAGAAAGATAAACACGCATCATTCCTTGCTTACCGTCTTTAACTACTTTGTAGTTTTTGATGTATCCAGAATCTTTAAGAACTTTAGCGATACCGACTCGAACATTCGAAGATGGGATATCCACCTTTTCATGCCTTGCCATACCTGCGTTTCTAATTCTTGTTAAAAAATCTCCGATAGTATCCATGCTCTCTCTCCTACCAACTTGCCTTAGTTACACCAGGTAGCAAGCCTAGGTTAGCGTACTGACGAACAGCAATTCGCGACATATTGAATTTTCTCAAATAACCACGAGGGCGACCTGTCAAACGACAACGATTACGAACGCGACTCATAGAACTGTTACGAGGCAATTTTTGAAGCCTCAAATGAGCTTCATCGCGCTCCTCATCACTGAGGCTGAGGTCTTTCGCTTTATTTCGAAGCTCAGTGCGGTACTCAAGGTATCTAAGAGCTTTTGCTTTTTTACGCTTTTCTTTTTCAATCATTGCTTTCTTAGCCACAATATCTCCTCTTTACCTTACTTCTTAAAAGGGAACCCGAGTGCTTCGAGCAATGCCTTTCCTTCGGCATCTGTTTTAGCTGTTGTACAAATTGTAATGTTCATACCGCGAACCTTATCAACTTTATCGTAATTGATTTCAGGGAAAACAATTTGCTCTTTAAGACCAAAATTGTAGTTTCCTCGGCCATCAAATCCTTTAGGACTCAAACCTCTGAAGTCACGAACACGAGGCAAAGCCAAAGTGTTGAGGCGATCAAGGAACGTCCACATATTGTCGCGGCGAAGAGTCACTCGGCATCCTAAAGGCATACCTTCACGAACTTTAAAGTTTGCGATCGCTTTCTTAGCACGAGTAATGACGGCTTTCTGACCAGTGTACGTAGTCATCTCGTCGGCTGCCGTATTAAGAATCTTAGGATTCCCAACCGCTTCTGAAAGGGATGTATTGATAACTATCTTTTCAAGTTTTGGTACCTGCATGACATTATTTAAACCAAGCTGTTTTTGTAAAGCTGGCTTAATTTCATTTCGGTACTTAGTCTCCAAACGAAACACGATTAACTCCCAATCTTAAAGCACTTCTGGTGCTAGTGAAATAATCTTACCAAACTGTTTTGCTCGAAGTTCACGAGCAACAGGACCAAAAATACGAGTTCCAACTGGCTCTTTGTTCTGGTTTACCAAAACGGCCGAGTTTTCATCGAAACGGATATAGCTACCATCCGGGCGGCGAATTTGGTGAATCGTGCGAACGATCACGGCTTTCGCTACTTCACCCTTCTTCACTTTAGAGTTAGGAAGAGCCGATTTAATAGAAACAACTACGATGTCACCCACAGAAGCTGTTCTACGTTTAGATCCGCCAAGAACTTTAATACACTGAACCTCTTTGGCACCTGAGTTATCTGCCACTGACATTCTAGACTGCATTTGAATCATAGCTGCACTCCTTTAGCCTGCTCGACAACTTCAACTAAGCGCCAGCGCTTAGTCTTAGATAGAGGACGACTCTCAACGATTCGCACTTTATCACCTTGTTTAGCAACGTTCTTCTCGTCGTGGGCTTTAAAAACCGACGAACGACGAATAAATTTACCGTATTTAGCGTGCTTTTCCTGACGGAAAACTCTTACAGCGATGGTCTTATCCATCTTGTCGCTAACTACATCACCAATGACTTCGTTTTGTTTTGCACGTTTATCTTCAGCCATTGTCTACCTCAATTCTTCGCCATCTGCTTTTGTTTCAAAGCAGTTCTTAATCGAGCAACA
>JAUHWN010000230.1 GCA_030424665.1 Bdellovibrionia bacterium
CCTGATGAAGGAGAAGTATCAGCGCTCAAAGATGTTTTATATGCTCGACATTTTGGAGTTGGCCTACCGGTCTAGCGAGCTTGAGCTGCGCAATCATCAACTTGAAATTTACGATATGAACACAAAGCTGATCAATCGTAGACACTTTATGGATCGACTTGAAGAAGAAATGGATCGTGCGCGTCGGACGAGTCACCCACTCGCCGTCATCATTATCGATTTGGACAATAAAAAGAGACTTTTTGAGCAACTTGGAGAGAAGTCCTTTGAGGTACTGATGGCCCAAGTTGGAAAGGTTTTGCGCAAGACTAATCGAGTCAACGATATCGTGAGCCGTTTTCATTCGTCGCTTTTTGCCATTCTTTTACCACACACTCCTTCAATGGGAGCGGCGGTTAAGGCGGAAAAAATTAGACGAATTATTGAGTCTCATCAATTCTCAGTTTTACAGAATACTGAATTCGAGAACCTGAGTTTTAGTTTTGGAGTTAATGAGTTTCCGAGTTTAGCAAGCGACTCAGACGCCTTAATTCGTGGAGCCGATGAAGCTGTAGAGCAGGTTAAGGTCGCTGGTGGAAATAGAGTGTGCTTGGCGACTCCACCTCCGGGGTTTGAGCCAGAATACCAGCCGATCCAGGTGGAAGACCGTTTTAAGGAGTAAGTTTGGATCATAAGATTCTCGATCGCGGTACCTACGCCGAAATCGATCGAAATGCATTAAAAGAAAACTGTAAGAATTTGCGGGCCCACTTGGGAGGTAACCAGTTTTTTTGCCCTATGGTCAAAGCCAATGCCTACGGCCATGGGGATGTTTTAGTGGCAAAGGCTCTTGAAGAAGTCGGTGTTAGTCACATGGGTGTCGGGTTTTTAGAAGAGGCAATCCCACTGCGCGAAGCCGGCGTTCAATGTGACATTCTTGTCTTTGGAATTTTTCAAGAATATTGCCTTCCACTCATTGAGAGTCTTCACTTAACTCCGGTTGTTTCACAAATGAGACAGCTTGAATTTTTAGAAAGAGATTTAAAATCTCCCATCAAAATTCACTTGAAATTTAATACGGGGATGAATCGCCTGGGTTTTTCATTAGAACAGGTAAAGGATGTAAAAAGCTTTCTCGAAAAGGCTAAGAAATTACAAGTCGAAGGGGTTTGTAGCCACTTCAAATGTGGAGAAGATTTAGATGATGCCAATGGAGAAAGTCGCAAACAAATCGAAGCCTACAGGCCTGTAATGTCAGAATTCTCCGACCCATCTATTAAACATCACTTTTATAACAGTTCTTCGTTGTTGCTACATAAGCAAAGTGAAGAATTAAAGAAGCTCAACTTTGGTGCTCGCCCTGGAATTGCCCTTTATGGTTATCCGCCAGTTCAGTGCAAAATAGAATTGCAGCCGGTGATGAGCCTCCGTTCGAAAATTGTTCACTTTCAAGAACTAAAAAGGGGTGAAAGTGTTTCTTATGGCGGTGTTTGGACCGCTGACAAGAAAACAAGACTGGCCGTTGTACCAATTGGTTATGCCGATGGGTACCTTCGTCTACTCAGCAATCAAACCGAAGTTTTAATCGGAGGAACTCGGGTTCCAATCATTGGTCGCGTTTGTATGGACTATATAATGATCGACGTGGGGGCTCTACCCTTTGAAGTAAAGCTTGGAGACCCTGTAACTCTCTTTGGAAGAGATGGAGAAGCCCTTTTACTCGCCGAAGAACTAGCCGATCGTGCTCAAACAATCAGCTACGAGATACTTACCTCAGTTGGCGAGAGAGTTCCTCGCATCTTTTTAGACACCTAAACTCCTTCCCCTTCGCAAAAAGCTCCTTTAAACTAATATAGGGAGTGATCATTGTCTGAATTTTTAAAAGCGCGCGACAAGTTAAATAAATTGATCGATCAAATCGTTCTAACAATCCTTGAGTTGGTTGCGGGTTTTGTATCAGCCTCGGGGAGGTTGGTTCGTTTTACCAGTGAATGTATCGCTTTGTTTTTCACTCGACCCTATCGCTGGCGTGAGCTCATCATTCACATGGAGTTCATTGGGAATAAATCAGTCTTTATTATATGTCTCACGGGAATTTTTACCGGAATGGCACTTTCCTTCCAAGTCTACTTGGGTTTCGAAATTGTTAATGCCACGTCACTTGTTGGCCCGACCGTTGGATTGGGAATTGCTCGTGAGTTGGGGCCCGTTTTGACCGGAATGATCGTTGCTGCTCGAGCTGGTGGAGCAATGGCTGCGCGACTGGGAACGATGCGCGTAACAGAACAAATTGATGCACTTGAGGTAATGGCGGTTCGACCGAAACAGTATCTTATTTCTCCGCGAATTATTGCTGCTAGCATTGCAATGCCTATCCTAACGGGGGTGTTTATTTTCGTGGCGATGCTAGGATCGTACGTTCTCGTGGTGAAGATTCTAAAGCTCGACGAAGCTATTTTTTGGGATAAAACGGCATACTGGCTGAATCCCAACCATATTAACGAGGGATTAATTAAGGCGACTGTTTTCGGCTTTGTGTTTTCTGCGATTTGCTGTTTTGAAGGCTATTATACAAAAGGTGGTGCTCGGGGTGTGGGTGAGGCCACCAACCGAGGTGTTGTTCTCAGTATGGTTATGATTATTATTCTCGATTTCTTTTTAATGAATCTCATTGATGTCTACTACAAGGTGTTCCCATGACCGAAGTGAACACAAAAGATTGCGCCATTGAGGTCGATAATATTAGAAAAACATTTGATGGCACCGAATATGTGCTCAACGGAATTAACTTGAAAATTCCAAGGGGCAAAATAACTGTAATTATTGGTTTCTCAGGAACTGGTAAATCGGTATTACTCAAGCATATCTTGGGACTCCTCCACCCGACATCGGGTATCATCCGCATCGACGGTGAAGATATCAACGAGATGACAGAAGAAGAGCGAGCTCTCAACCGAACTAAGTTTGGAGTTCTCTTTCAATATGCGGCACTCTTTGACGACATGACAGTAATGGAAAACGTTTTGTTCCCTTTGCGAGAGCACCGAAGAGAGTTAAGTAAAAAAAGAATGGAGGCCATTGCCTCTGAAAAGCTCTCTCAATCGGGATTAGAGAAAAAACACTTCCACAAACTTCCTTCGGAATTAAGTGGTGGAATGAGAAAGCGGTGCGGATTAGCCCGTGCTCTCGCTCTCGATCCACAGCTTCTTGTCTACGACGAACCAACAACGGGTCTTGATCCGGTTCTTACCGAAATGGTCGATGACTTGATCGTTTCGACCCACAAACGTATCGAAGGCGCCTCGACCTTAGTCGTATCCCACGACCTTTATGCCGCTTTTCGCATTGGAGATTATGTAGCAATGCTAGACAGTGGCCGCGTCTTACTGCACGGAACGCCCAAAGATTTCTTAGAAACCGATATCGAATTGGTTAAGCGATTCATTCAAAAGGGCTTTCACAAAGGGCCAGCCGAAAACTAGTCATTCGGGATAGGCAAGAGGCCTAGCAAAAATCCGAGAAAAGCTGGATTATTCGATACTTAGCGCCGATAATAAAGTAATGATGTGGAGCTCCTCATCGAGTAATTAGACACCAAAGGATATGAGCTCAAAATGAATATGCTCAATACTCCAGAATTTAAAGTGGGCCTATTGGTTCTCGTTGTATCGGGAATCATTGCCACTATGTCTTTGAAAGTTTCTGAAGACCCTTC
>JAUHWN010000231.1 GCA_030424665.1 Bdellovibrionia bacterium
GCCGTCATCTTTACAGTGTCACCGCCGGCAAAAGATTCAATTGAAACTTCTTGCCCGACTTTAACTCCCTCAGGCAGCTCTTGTCTGATTTCACGTACGAAACGTGTACCTTCAGAAAGACCCGCCTTTTTGAGGTGACCTAAAGAAGCTTTGCTAGAATTTTTAACTTTTCTAGAACCGCCACCAGCAATTTGAACTGCCGTATAGCCGTCTTTATCTTGGGTTTTAATTTGCGATACAACCCATGGCTCCCAACGAAGAACCGTTACAGGTACGATCTCACCCTTTTCATCGTAAATTTGAGACATTCCAACTTTGAATGCAAATCCACCATTAAGCTTTACAGAGTTGCTGGTTTCAGCAGCTTGCTCTGTAGCTTCTGGAGCTTTTGCTTCTTCGGCTGGCGCCTCTTGTTGAGTTTGCTCTTCACTCATCATTCATCTCCCTAGCCATCTGACAGTTTAATCTCGACATCAACACCAGCTGAAAGGTCGAGCTTCATCAGTTGATCAATTGTTTGTTGAGTTGGCTCTAAGATATCCAACAAACGCTTATGCGTTCTAATTTCAAATTGCTCACGTGACTTTTTATCAACGTGTGGTGAACGAAGAACAGTGTATCTGTTAATACGCGTAGGAAGAGGAATAGGACCAGCGATACGAGCGCCAGTTCTGCGTGCAGTTTCTACGATCTCTTTTGTCGATTGATCGAGAAGTTTGTGGTCGAATGCTTTTAAGCGAATACGAATTTTTGACTTTGCATTTCTATATACCTGTTCTTTCATTCATTCGGGGAAAGTTGACCATCTTGGTTCGCAAGTTTTCCACCATCTTTTTCAACATCAAAAACCCTGGCCTTGAGACAATAAAAAACCCTGACCCCCGATTTAGGGACCAAAATTTGACTCAATTCCAAGGATTCATGAGACGAAGTCTTCCTAGACTTTGGCTACAGATCGGCGAGTATGCCCGTGACACCCTGCTTTTGTCAATGGAAATCATGAAAAGCTTATTCCCTAGGGAGCTTTAGCCCATCTGTCGCCCCACTTCCTTCCTCAACTTTTGTGTAATATCTTCAATTTTAAAGTCATTTGTATTTTCAGAGACTTAGAGAACGGGTGGCAGCCAAATTGCTCTCTATGACCGAGTACCGATTCGATGAATTGAAGCGACCCCTAGGAGACTCTCAGGTTTTTTCTGCAGAAAATTACCTATGATCTATGACTCTTTTCGCTGGGTCGGGAACAATTTGCTTGAAAAAACGGACCTCGTAAGGATCGCAAGTTACAAGGAAATACATGGGAAATCATATCACCACTTTCATATTTATCACTCTCGTAGCAAGCCTCGGTGGAGCGACTAGTCTCTGTGAGGTCCAACTCCTTAAAGTAAGCCCAGCCCTAAACAATGTCGTGGCAATCGATGCATTGAATTCGCAAATGACCGTGGACGAAGTCAAAGCTTTGAGTGAGCGCCACCAAAAATTCCTTAAAAGATTTCGCCCCTTTTTGTCGAAAGACCTTACTCGCCTTCTCTATGAAGAAGCGCGCTTTCAGACCCTCCCCGGGATCGATGGCATAGGACCTAGTGATGAAGAATATCAAGTACTTGTGGCCCAAAAAATGGTCGAACTCTTCAAAGACAATTTCACCAACCGAGAAAACCTTAGGTTTATGGCCGACAGGGAGAAATTCGACTCAATATTCGGCTCTCAATCTCGCTATTCGATGTTTCCTGACGAGAGGACTGCTGATAATTTCTTTCAGTCTAGCGAACCTCGATTTCAAAAAGCATCTAAAAGAATCATCAGGGAGGCAAAGATCCGCACAGCGATGAAGTATCGTCTTCGCTGGCCAGCCATTTTAAGTTATCGAATGATGAAACGAACTGCCTTAATGATAACAGGTACTCCAGAGAAAGACCTGATCCTGCAAGAACTCTTTTACGAAGCCATCACTCCACTAAAAGCGATAGAACAAAAGAAAAACCAAATCGAATGTCAAAAGGACGAGCTTTATTGTTCGTACTCTGGGACAACCAAGTTCGCACAAAGTATTGTGAGTAATTTTATGAACATTCTCACGTGGACCATTCTCCCTGGGGTCGGCATGGGACTAGTTGCTTCATCAGGAACGGGCTCTGCCTCGGGTTTGTTTTTCGCAGTCCCCGCCGGGCTTGCGTTCTTAAGTATTCCACTAGCCGGCATGCTTTCTGCGAGTGTAGATATAAGGGTCTCTTTAGGACTCAAACCTCTGCAGAGAGAATTACGAAAATTACAGTCATCCCTAAAAAACAGTCCGCGAATTGCTCAACTCATCAACCAAGCTGGACACTCTTATTATCTTGGAATCGTGAATGAAGAGAGCTTAAAAGCTTTGGAGCAATCAGAGGAGGCTTACTCTACTTTTTTAAATACTCGACCTGAAGTGCTTGAGCAAAGACTGCTGGCTCTGAACATTTACATGATAAATTTGATGACCGTCTCAAATATGATGAGAGACCGAAGTTTTAAAATTAAAGAATCTGAAAAACCAGACCTAAATTCTACAGCCTATGAAGGAACCTTACAGAATATCAATCGAATCGACCTTGAAACCTTTACGCAATGGCAAACGACACTCTTAAAAATTAAATCCGAACTTGAGACTATGGAAGACTCAATCGAGACCGAAGAAAACGCGCGCCTTTTAGATAAGCTATCGCAAACGAGACAAGTGCTAGAAACACTACTGAACGTTTTAGCTAATAGTGACACTAGCCCTCAAAAGCTTCCCTACTTTGAAGTCGATGGAGTCACCCCGGAAGCTCTTTTAACTAGCGACCCATCTTTTCAAGAATCTCTTTAGAGACTTTGGCTGGAATTTGCATGTATTGCTGGAATTCCATGGAGAACACTCCGCGCCCTTGGGTGAGAGACCGAAGATCAGTCGCATATCCAAACAAACTCGCCAGAGGAGCTTCGGCTTTAATCACCTGCATCGCACCCTTTGCATCCATAGAATGAACTTTTCCTCGACGAGAATTTAGGTCTCCAATGACACTTCCAAGAAATTCTTCAGGAGCTGTGACTTCTAATTTGAAAATCGGCTCAAGTAATTCTGGCGCAGCATCTCTTACCGCTTCGCGAACGGCATTACTCGCCGCGACCCTGAAGCCAATCTCTGCAGATGTTTCTTCTTCAAAATCGACTCGCTTGATTGTCGCTTTCGTGTCGACCATTTGGTAACCTGCAATTACACCATTTTCCATGGCCTCACGAGCACCCGTCAGAGCAGACTCTAAAAACTTATCAGGAATTTCGAAATTTTTCGGAAAGTCTGTTTCAACCTTTAAACCCTCGCCATTAGACAAAGGTTCAATTTCAACATCAACTTTGGCTTGAACCAGCTTTCCTGCAACTTCCCGCTCAAAACTGCCACTTCCCTTTGAAAGTTTAGATACCGACTCCCGATATGTCACTTGTGGTTTACCAACGTTCGCTTGAACTTTAAACTCACGTTTCAGTCGATCCACAAGAATATCAAGATGAAGTTCGCCCATTCCCGACAACAAGAGCTGTCCTGTTTCGGGGTCAGTTCTCAAAGCACTTGAAGGGTCTTCTTTTACGAGTCGATTTAATCCCTCAAGCATTTTATCTTGCTCAGCAGAGCTCTTCGCTTCAACAGCAACCGAAATAACTGGATCCGGAAAGG
>JAUHWN010000090.1 GCA_030424665.1 Bdellovibrionia bacterium
GAGGCGGCACGCGGTTAATAATTTCTTCGAAAAGAATTTCAAGAGACGTCCCTTGAACATCTTTATCTTTTGTCGCCCAACCATCTCGAGCAACTGCGTAGTACGTTGGGTATTCCGTTTGATTGTCATTTTCAGCGAGGTCGTAGAAAAGATTTAGCACCTCTTCTTCAACTTCTTCAATACGAGCATCTGAACGGTCAATTTTGTTTACACAAACAACCATGGCCAAGTCTTGCTCGAGTGCTTTCTTCAAAACAAAGCGAGTTTGTGGCAATGGTCCCTCAGAGGCATCCACCAAAAGAATGGCTCCGTCCACCATATTAAGAATACGCTCGACCTCTCCCCCAAAATCCGAGTGACCGGGAGTATCTACGATATTGATTAAAAAACCCTTGTAGTGAATAGCACAATTTTTAGCTGCGATGGTAATTCCACGCTCGCGCTCAAGGTCCATCGAGTCCATCATGCGATCATCGACTTTTTGGTTTTCTCGAAAGAGACCACTTTGTTTAAGAAGGTGATCCACGAGAGTGGTTTTGCCATGATCGACGTGAGCAATAATGGCTATATTGCGAATTTTATCTGATTGTACTGAATTATCCATGACCGCCCATTAGGAAAGCTTCGTGACTTGTATCTTTCTTCTGGTAATAACTTACATTCTGAAAAAAGGTCAATGTTCTATCGAGAGTTTCATCAAGTGTTTTGGATTGAAAGACCGATTTTCTGAATTCTGAGGAGCCAGGGAAGCCTGCCGAGTACCAGGAAGCGAACTTCTTGATCTGGAGGCCAACAACCCGCTCTTCTTGGGTTCGTTCTAGGGACTTTCTTAACCGTAAAATAACCTTTGTATAATTTCGCTCTATATCAATTTGCTGGTGCAAATTATAGAGATTAAGACTTTCTTGGAAGATCCAGGGGTTTTTCAGGCAACCCCGGCCAATCATAACTGCATCGCAACCCGATTCTCTCAGGCGATGATTGGCGATCTGCGCACTGGTAATGTCTCCATTTCCTATGACGGGGAGAGGAGAATTCTCTTTAATCCAACGGATATAATCCCAGTCAGCTTCGCCTGAGTAACTCTGGGCTCTCGTTCGCCCGTGAATGGCGACCCAGGAGACCCCCTCTTCGTGGGCAATCGCGCAAACCTTCTCAGCATTTTTTGTGTCCGCATCCCATCCAGTACGAATCTTAATGGTTAAGGGAATGTTCAGGGACTCTTTAGTGGCCGAAATGATTTCTCGAAGGTATACCAGGTCTTTTAAAGCGGCAGAGCCCGCCCCCTTTTTTACGACCTTCTTAACGGGACAACCAAAATTAATGTCTACAAAATCAGCCCCGTACTCTTCTACAAATCGAGCAGCTTCACCCATTGCCTCGGGAGTTTCACCAAAGATCTGAATTCCCACGGGTCGTTGCTCTTCTTCGAATTGCATAAGCTTCTTGGTTTTTTCACTGGAATACTTCAAACCATTTGCTGAAACCAGTTCAGTAACAACAACAGGGGTACCTAAAGCCCGCATGAAACTGCGAAAAGCACAGTCAGTGATCCCAGCCATAGGGGCAAGGACAAAAGGATTCTTTCGAATAGCGGCCACAATATCGATAGACATGAACCTGTGGTTGTACTCGATATTTTTAAAATAGTCTATTAAAATTGACTGTTTAGTCATAATTAAATTAAGTAATTCCAGTAGTTTATAATATTACACAGACACCAGGAGTTTCACAGGAGGAGCTGCGACAATACCCACACTAATCGCCTTTGAAGCTCCATTTTCACTCAATGAATCAGCAATAGGACCCTTGAAAAATGACCAGAAAGTAGACATTTGAGTATCAAAAGAGGACCAAATTTGACACTTCTTGAATATGTATCACTTTGACACAGATTTCGTTTCTCTCTGATACGCCTCAACTCGAAACAGCGCCCTTTAAAAAGTCAGTTAATTACCTATAAACCTTAAGTTTTTCGGCTTTACTTAAAAGCAAAGACTATTGCTGGTATGTGGAACAGAGGATGCAATTACTCTAAGTTACAAATGATGGAATGAGGGAGTGAAACAGATGAAACCAATGACCTATAGAATCCTATTATTGAGCTTATTTATCATAGGTTTGAGTCAAACTTCCTACGGCAACAATTTCAAACCCGTTAATCCAAATATTGAAGTTCACGACTGGGATTCCTGCATGCGAGCCTACGTGAGCGCCGGCACATGTGGTTATTTTGGCTATCAACAAAGTGAACTTCCCCAGCCCATAATTGAGGGTGCACCTCTTTATGGAAATAATGAAGATCCTTTTTGGGAAGAAGAGCGCCCCGACCCATCCACCATCGTGCCTGAACTAAACGAGGAGGGTTCCGATCCGATTTCAGCGGCACAAGCGATCAACTGCAGAAACAATGCGGGTGGATTAGCTATGAGTCGCGCCCAGAGCCTTTTTATTGAACTCGATGCTTTTAAAAGACAGCTTCTTCTGACTCCAATCGAAGAACGATATAGCGAACTCGGAGAAATTTTTAACAATATCAATGATTCACAGAGGCTTCTTCAGGCTAGATGCCCCGGCGTTGAAGCTGTGGCTCCCGAAACATTTGACTTAAATTATGACCTTCCTTCGGGCGATCGATTTATCGCTGAAGAAGGTTATGATGACCCTCTTCCCTTTGACCCCTTAGTCGAAGGAGATCGACTACCTGACCCTGATGATTATTCACCCCCCTATCCCCAAGAGGAGTATAATATGCCCATTCCCATTCCCCAGGAACGACCCCTGAGGACTACCCCCCAGTGGTCCGAAACATAACCGGGCACTAAGCGAGAAAGCGACTCAACTAAAACGGACTTTGGTTGAGTACTCAAGAACAACAGAGATCGATAGAATGACTCCACAGACACAACACTGTGGAGTTTTTTTATGAAAAAATTGAGCCTTCTTATTCTTCTTTGCCTAAGTTTTTCTACATTCCAATCACAAGCTCACGATAAACCATGGCTCGATCCCGACCTAAAGTACCCAGCTCTCGATCACATTATTGAGGCCGTTGGCCACACCCAGTGTGTCGAAGAGCCAAAGTCACTCGCCGAGGCTCAATTAAAAATTGCTAAACTTCGCTACAATACGCTTTGGTTGTGGAGAGCAGAATACAAAGAGCGCTTTCCGATTCACTTTCAGGACCTTGCCTACAAAAGACTCAGCCTTGCCATGTCTTTTTTAAGAGAGCTTTGCGGGGACGAAGTGGCTTCAGATGTGGCCTCCTATGTCCAAGGTGATTATGAAAAAGTTGATGGCGGCTTTTTAACTGTTAACTTCTAGTATTTTCCATCAATATTTAACAAAAAAGCCAGGCAATGACCTGGCTTTTTTATATTCAAAATCATCAACCTGACGACTTCATTAATTTCTTAGTTACTAGCGCTTAGAAATTTTCTCTGACGAAGAACTGTGCCATTTAGACTAAAAAAGCCTCTCTTTACCGACAACTTGTCGCCATTGCTTTCAGTTTGTTGGTAAATAAGACCTACGATTTGACCACTATCATCTCTGATAAAGTAATTCATAGCTTCGAAACTAGTGTTTGCCGTATCTTGAATTTTCCCAACAAAACTACTGTACTGCTCATAGACCCAAGGCAAAGTATTCTGAAGGTCATAATCCTCCGCATCTTCAACTTCCGCACCAATCCTAGCCAGTTGTGTGGCAAACTTTTCAGAATCAGGGTCATCCGAAATATTTGTCATTTCAGCGACTTGATCAACCAGGAGAGGGCCTTTAAACGAGGCGATCCGAGACCCTTTTGAATTAACCGAGAAAAACATATAACTATATAATACCGGCTGACCAGGACCAAAAAATTCAACCATTTGAAAAATAAGGCCCACAGCATGGGTTTGCGGATTCGTTACAAGATAACTCATGTATTCACCATTGATTCCACTCGAGTATGAATCAATATAAGCCGTGGCTTGATAGAAAGCGTCCTCGCCAAGAACTTTTTCTAAATCAGTATCTTCGGCATCGATGACTACCAACCCGTGATTTCGAGCGATCGATTGGTTGGCCACGGAATCGGCGTCCGAGCCCCTTTCAAAAGACTTTGAAAAGCTCTGCATTCTAATGAAATTTGCGTCGTATTTTGACTCCCACAATTCTTGAATTTTCAATTCACAGGAGTTCTTGGCCTGAGCCATTTGAGTTTGAGCAAGAAGGGGAAGCGCAATTAGGACCGCAAAGAGTAAAGATTTCATAGATTAAGCTCCATATTCGTTAACAAAAGATTGCAAACAAGTAAAGCAAGTGGGGTGCCACACTCAACCATGGGCAATAAGAAATTACCCACAGATTCTTGAAACATCCTATGAATATTTTGATGGTAACTAGGGAAAGTGCTTTTGGTTTTCTTTTAAAAAATTGAGACGATATCGAGCTGCAAATCGAACACTGGACTCAACATCATGCTCTCCCCGATCTTCGAGAATGTCTTTGTAGGTACTATAACTGAACATGATTTCTTCAATTGCACTTTTTCTTAAAAAAGGGTCCTTAGACTCTATTAGCTTGAGAGCGATTTCTTTTTGATTTTGAAGAGTTCTAAAAACAAAACCAAGATTTTTTCGCAATCGAATATTATTAATGTATTGATCGATCAACCAGTCCTCATGACCATAACGAGCTAACATGCGAAGGGGCTCAACTAATTGCACCTGAGAAATCTTAATTTCGGTGTTAGGCAAAGTCTCTTCAAACCAAGTGAGAATTAATTCACTATCTTCTTTAGTTCCCCAAGTAGACAATACCTTAAGGCATAAAGGGTGAAGGTAAGAAAACTTTAATGCACTTAAAACACCCTGAACATAAGCGCGTTCTTCATTGGAACCCTTTGTTTCGTTGAGTGCCCAGAGCTTCTTCTTGTGAATACTGACTTCGTTAACTTCAGACATAGTTTAAAGCTAATCTCAAAAGTTGCGTTCATCAATACTTTGTCGAATTAGCTAGAATGAAGGCTTGTCACCTTCTTTGACAAAGGCCCCAAAAAGGGCTGAAACCTTATAAATGAATCAAGTTGAGACATATTTCGTCTCAATTTGATTCAAAATGAACCGTTCAAATGGGAACGATTGATGCACTCTATACATGCGTAGGAAAAAATAAACTTTGGGGAGTACCAATGGTTTTAAATCGTTTTAAACTCATTTTCGTTTTCATCGCTTACCTTCCGGCAGGTCTGTTAGCCTCACCTTATTCCGATGAAATGAGCCCCCAGGATGCTGCGCTGGATTCCATAAATTTTATTATAGCTAGTTCCAACCGAGCGCCCTGCGAACCAGAAACAAGCGACCAAGGTGTTCAAACCTTCGGACAAAAAGACTTCCTTGATCTATTTTCAGCGCTTGAAGCTCAACTATCTGAAGCACAGGATTACCAAATCCAGATCCAAACAGGACAAGAGGCTCTGAATGGAGTTTTTAATTCCGATAACAATTTCATTGGTATTTCTGAGGCGAGAGCGACAACTGAAAAACAAAGAATAGAGTCGGCTCGAACCGAACTCAACCATCGCTGCAATGCTGGCTATCAAGGACAGACCGTTATAGAAGTAAAGGATGGAGTAAAAACAGAACTCAGAGATGATATCTGAATCTAAAACACCAATGCGATACCCATAAAAATGTAGATAGGAAATGAAATGGTGGTCAGGGAGGGAATTGAACCCCCGACACGAGGATTTTCAGTCCTCTGCTCTACCGACTGAGCTACCTGACCGGAAGAAAAGAAATCAACGTGGATCTCGATTTAGATCCACGTTTGTAAGCTTTTGATGCTGAGCTGTCAAAGAGTTTTCGACAGCTCAAAACTATTTCACTTGAGAGAGAGCGGTTTCGAGATCGCGAATTAAATCAGCTTGGTCTTCGATACCCACACTCAGACGAACTAAATTATCCTCTATTCCTAAGACTTTGCGCTGTTCTGCCGGAACACTGGCGTGTGTCATAATCGCCGGATGCTCAATGAGACTCTCGACTCCACCAAGACTCTCCGCCAATGCGAAAACCTTCACATTTTCCAGAAGTTGGCGAGCTTCGGTAAGACCACCCTTCAGGTAGAATGTAATCATTCCCCCTGGCCCCTTCATCTGCTTTTGCGCTAAAGCGTACTGCGGATGAGACTCTAGGCCCGGATAGATAACCTTTTCGATTTTTGGGTGAGATTCTAAAAATTTTGCAATCTCCATGGCGTTGGATTGATGGGCCTCCATACGCAACGCCAAAGTTTTCAAACTTCGCATGCAAATAAAAGCATCAAATGGAGCTGATATCCCACCCATGGAGTTACTTAAAAAAGCCATTTTCTCGGCTAAATCATCGCGATTACAAATTGCAGCCCCTCCGACGATATCACTGTGGCCATTGATAAATTTAGTCGTCGAATGAACAACTATGTCGGCACCCAACTCAAGGGGAGTTTGAAAGTAAGGACTCATAAACGTGTTATCAACGACAACTAAAATGTCCTTGCTTTTAGCTATGTCAGCGATGGCCTGTATATCGACGAGTTTAAGCATGGGATTCGTTGGAGTTTCAATCCACACCATTTTAGTTTCAGGCTTCAAGGCCGCTTTAAAAGTCGCAGGATCTCTTAAGTCCACGAACGAGAAATCGATACCATTATTCTTAATAACTTTGTCAAAAAGTCGGAACGTACCGCCATACATATCGTCTGATGCAACAACGTGGTCACCTTGCTTTAAAAAGTGCATGACTGTAGTAGAGGCAGCACATCCACTCGCGAATGCAAATCCATGACGACCACCCTCAAGGTTTGCCAGGCAATCCTCGTAGGCCTTTCGCGTCGGATTTGAAGTTCGACTGTACTCATAACCTTTGTGCGTGCCTGGCGAGGCCTGAACAAAAGTGGATGTCAGGTAAAGGGGAGTCATAATTGCACCCGTCGTTGGGTCAGGCTCCTGCCCAGCATGAATAGCTCGTGTTTTAAAACCAAATTCTTCTTTTGACCAATTCATATTAAACCCCTAGCTCACCAATGTACTCGAGTAGATCGATTTTAGTTATAATTTTGATGTCACCTTGCGGATCTTTTACCAAGGCGACATAACCTTTTTGAAAGTGATCCGACAAGTGCTGAAGTGTATCGTCGAGTTCTGCCCAAATGAGATTCCCCTTCACAAGGTGAATTATTGGCTCATTCGGCTTCAAAGTACCCATGGCAAGTGGTCGCAGTAAATCTGATTCATCGAGAATTCCGACAATTTGCTTATCAGAATACACAGGAACCTGAGAAATACCCTTGTCTTTTAAAAGCTGAACAACCTCAATGACAGTCTTATCCACAGTCGTTGTAATGACGGATTTAGGACCCACCGAAGACCCCAAGAGATCTTTCACGCGCATCTCTTTGAGTGGCGACGGCAAGAAGCCATTATCTTTTAACCAAGCGTCGTTAAAAGCCTTACTCAGGTAAGCTCTTCCACTATCGGGCATCATCACGAGAACCTTCTTCGGTTCTTTAAAGTTTTCTTCAGAATATTTAATCGCGCCCTTTAAGCACATTGCCGATGAGGGACCCACACAGATGGCTTCTTTGGCTACGATTTCACGGGTCATCGCAAATGACTCTTGATCAGAAACTTGAACAAAACCATCAATGACATCCATATGAACATTATCTGGAAGCATGTCCTCTCCGACACCCTCGACCTTATAAGGCTTAGGCGGACTCATCACTTTTTTGTGGTAGTAAAGGTCGTAAAGAATACTTCCCACTGGGTCTGGACAAACGATCTGACAGTTCGGGTTTTTCTCTTTCAGGTATTTGCCAACACCAGAAATAGTTCCACCGGTACCGGCGCCGGCAAAGAAAGCATCAATTTGACCATCCATTTGCTCCCAAATTTCAGGACCCGTCGTTTTATAGTGCTGATTTGGGTTTTCAGGATTGTGATATTGGTTCGTAATAAAAGAGTTCGGAGTCATTTCTCGAAGCTTATTAGCAACTGAAAGATAAGAACGAGGATCTTCGGGCTCAACGGCTGTCGGCGTGATAACGACCTTTGCACCGTAGGCTCGTAGAATGGCTCGCTTTTCTTCACTAATTTTATCGGGCATTACAAAAATAGCTTTGTATCCTTTAACAGCGCAGACAATGGCTAAGCCCATACCCGTGTTACCTGAAGTTGCCTCAATGATCGTTCCGCCTGGTTTAATTTCACCAGACTTTTCAGCGGCTTCAATCAATGCCATTGCATTGAAATACTCAACTTTTGCATAATATTCGTGAATTGTGTCTTTAGGAACAATGTTGTGAAGACGGATAATTGGTGTGTTTCCAATCGTCTCCAAAATATTGTCATAAATCTGGGCCATCTGATAACTCCCGTTTTTCATTTTCTAGTTTCTCGACTTCTGCGAACACTTTAATAATTTGGTCAATGGGGTCTTCGCTCTGATCTACCCCCAGGTCTTTGAGCCTGGTTTGGACTTTTTGTGCGTTCAATGGCTGAGCGCCCATCAAGTCGACTAATTCATTGATTTCTTTGAAGCGTTGATCTTTTTTGCGGCGCAACGAACGTCCCCTCTAAACTTTCCGGACTATAACTCCCCGACAAATTAGTATTCAATGAATTTATGTTTAAAAGGCCCGATTACAGGTATTTTTTTGCGCTTTTTCTACTGCTCCTGTTCCCCCATTTCGCAGTTGCAGAATTAGGTGGCCTTGGAATCCTCGCTGAAAGCCACGAAAAGGGGCTAAAAGTCCTCAGCGTCCTTCCTAATAGCCCTGCGAGTAAAGCCGGACTCAAACCTGAAGATGTCATAACAAAAATAAATGACCAGCCAGTTTCTTCAGGGAATTTTTTCTCCGATCTCAAAAAACTCAAGGGTCCCGTTGGAGACATTGTTCACGTTACAATTATTGAACCAAGACATGAAAATATACTAAGAGTGGGAATCGTTAGAGCTGCAATTAATGAACGACAGCTCCTCGAACACGCCTACGAAAATGATCTAAAAGATCGTTACGACCCTAAGTAAAAAAACCAAAATAAATAGCGCTTGCACCGACGAGATAAAGATAAGGGGTAAAGACTTCGAGCTTTCCTTTTTTTACCATTTTCAAAATTAGTATCAGCCCAACAAGACCAGATACATAAGAAACGACAAACCCAATTATAAAGGGAAGAATCTGAAAATTTGCGGGATCCATGTCTTTAAACTGAATGAGGCTCGCACCTAGAATTGCGGGAATAGAAATTAAAAAACTAAAAAGTGCTGCCGAATTTCGAGAGACATTAAGAAACAAGCCACAAGCAATTGTTGAACCAGAACGACTCACTCCGGGCGCAATCGCTAAGGACTGAGCAAGTCCGATAAGAAAAGCTTTTTTAATAGATATATCAGCCACTATTTGGTTCAAAGTGGCCCCCTCAGTAAAATCATGATCACTTTTTGAGAGTCTCGTTAATAAAAGAATTGTGCCGGTGACCATAAGGAAAAGACCAACCCAGCCAAGACTATTAAATAGGGATTCGAATGTATCTTTAAAAGCAATGCCGATGATCCCAGTGGGAAGTGAGGCTATAAACATTAGAAAAATTACTTGAGTCCCCGCATTCAACTTTTTTTGATTCACCGCTTGAAAGGGGCTCTTTATCAATTCAAAGATGGTTTTTCGATAAACTGTGAAAACCGACAAGAGCGTCGCCAGATGAACGGCTACATCGAAGGCGATATTATGCTCTTCATAAGAAAATAGAGATTGTAGGAGAACTAAATGGCCAGAGCTCGAAACGGGCAAAAACTCTGTTAATCCTTGAATAAGTCCCAATAATATCGCTTCTAATTCTGACAAAATTTATTTCTCGTCTCTAAAGAGGTGTTGGTCTCTAATAATCCTATTTTTTTGCCCCCTTGTTGTCAAAACGAGCTCACCTTTTTGATAAAGACTCGTCCACTTCATCCGATGGCGCCCTGGTCGGAGCCTCAAGTCGAGAGGGCTATAACCATAATCTTTGCCATTTATGGCCACTCGGATCCAGGATTTGGTTCGGATTTTTACAAGAGTCATGCCTGAATTAAGACGAGTGTTGGTTCTATCAAAAGATTGCGTAAAAAGTGGCAGTAAAATGAGTGCTAGAAAGAGGCCCATCTTTCTGAAGCCTAATAATCGACCGGCAAGACCCCACTCCATAGGGCCTTCAACCCTCAATTCTGGCAGTGCCTCTGTTCGCGGTATGCTTTTCAGACGATCTATTTTTTGTCCTAGACTGCGTCGATAGGAGACAATTACTTCGTGTCTCTCTTTTGAAAATTCATTAACAATGCTTTGCACCTGTTCATGGCATACGCTTCTGTTCATTAGCCATGAGGCGAGTAAAATAAAGGATTCCTGATCGGATTCTCTAGAAAGAACTCCAAAGTTCTTTTTTAATGGGCCCATAAATCCGCTGGTTCCCCTCTTAAGACTCTCAGTCATGCCAAAATCAATGAGCTTGAGTTGACCCATTTTATCTATCATTACATTTTGCGGAGCTAAGTCTCCATGGCAAACGTCTTCACTATGAATAAATTGAAGGGCATTCCACAGCTCGAAAAGAATAAATTTCTTTTCGAAATTCTCTAGATCTTTATGGGATAGTAATTGAACTAAGGTGAGCCCATCTATGAACTCCATTAGAATGTAAGTTTTGAGGTGTTTTTGAAAGAAGTCGTAGAGTTTAACGACATAGGGGGACTGAAGTCGCGATATTAATGTCCACTCCCTTACGAATTCTTGGAAATGAGTCTTAGAATTGAGACGTTTTAAAATATACCCTGGGTCAGATGAGCGCTCGTCTGTTCTCCAAGCCCTAAAAAGACTACAGGTACTACCCACGGCATATGTCTTATTTGCATTATATTCGAAGTTTCCCCGTATCTTTAGCTTAGCCATGTACCTGGGTTTTTCAATTATTGAGCCAAACACCCGCATTTCTTTTTATGTAATAGGTATAGTTAAGTTGCCTTCTCAATAGGTTTTGACAATTAGTGTCTAGGCTTAATGACTTAAAACTTTCGAGGGTATTTATGTTCCAGATATTAACTAGTGAAGGACATAGAATCTTCTTTGTGAGACTCGGAAAACGCCGAGCACAGGTCAATTCATAAAAACCCAATCGAAACTTCCTTCGACATGCCGAAAAACGATGCTTCGATTTATCCAGTGAAGATTTTGGCAAATGGACTCCCCTTAAGTTTTGGCTAGCCTCCAGGCTGCTTTTAAAAATTCCAAGTAGAAGAATTGTCACAAAAAAAATTCTAAGTAATTTCATGCAAGTAACCTTGAAAACTCTCTGATAAGTGGAACAAATAAAATTAGAAAAAATGCAGGAACCAATAAGAAGAAAGTTGGAATCATCATGAAAAATGGAATTTTTCCGGTCTCGAATTCAATTTCGGCAATACTCGCTCGCCCGACCTCTTCGATGAGTAAATCCAAATCACTTTGAATGGGAGCGCCCTCTAAGCCACGCTCAAGAAGACTCACAAGGTTCATTCTATATGGGGATTTTTGCAAGTAAGGCCCTAGTTCCGCTTGCCCTTGATCGAAGGATCGCGTCCAAATAATAATATCTCTACGCAACTGACTGCAGTTCATTGGGTCACGAATAAAGTCCGAAATCGCCGCGCGAATACTTAGATTGAGTTCAAGGTAGGAACGTAACTTGAACATAAAAGTGAGAATAGGAGCTACACCTTCCATTTATAGGAGTCTCCCTTTTTCCAAATCCATAATTGCCCCAACAAAAAGAGAATTGAGGAGCTTATAAATGTCGTTTTTAGCTCATCTGTATAGTGAAATCGCAGCATATAAACCAAGCAAATTGCATAGAAAATACCAAGAACAATAGCTTGTAATTTGGATTGAAAACTCAATTGTCCGGACTTATGTCGGATCAAACGTTTTGTTTTTAAACACTCCAAGTAGGACTTTGTTGCAACAATTTGGGACCCTTTATGATTAAAAATCCGACTGAAATTAGAAATAAACTCATAAAATTGTCGGGGAAAGATACCAATTTCAATACTATTGTGTTGTGAAAAAGACACATTTTCTAAGAATATTTCGAACATTTTAAGGTATTTTGCACCCACTTGAGCCTTTGCACTCTTCATTGATTGCTGAAAACTATGACCCATGTTGAGTTCCAAACAACAGAATTGCACGTATCTTAAAATCTCTTCATCGAGATTTTTGAAGTAGTGAATTTTATAAATTTCGACACCCCAATAAACCACGAAAGCAGGTACTACAGCGGGAAACAAAGCTTGTGATGCATTCGTGTAATCCAGCCAAACAAATAAAAAAATCCACGAAAAAACACCCGTGCCGATAATTGTCACTGCTCTTTTTCCAAGAAAAACTTTTCGACTTTGTGTTTTTAAAATTCGTATTGCGAACAAAAACCCGAATATTAAATAGAAGTATTCAGACATATTGATTTCTCACTTTCCAAAAAACCAAATAAGCAAAAAAAATACTAAAGAATAAATTTTTTATTGACGATCATAGTCACAACTGTAGACTAAAAACTGAGAAGACTTCTTAAGTTTAACAACAGGAACTCATCCTAGGAGGAGACAACATGGCTAAGAAAAGAAAGGCCGCTAAAAAAGCAACTAAGAAAAAAACAACAAGAAAGAAAGCAACTAAGAAAAAGACTACTAGAAAAGCTGCTAAGAAAAAGACTACGAAGAAAAAGTCTACTAAGAAGAAGGCTACTCGTAAGAAGGCGGCTAAGAAGAAGACTACTAAAAAGGCTGCTAAGAAGAAGAAGAAGGCTACAAAGAAGAAAGCAACTCGTAAAAAAGCTGCTAAGAAGAAGTCTACTAAGAAGAAGACTACTCGCAAAAAGGCCGCAAAGAAGAGAACTGCTCGTAAGAAGAAGTAATCTTTCTTTCTTTAGAATTCATAAGCCCTTGGTTTCCCAAGGGCTTTTTTTTGTCCTAATCTGAGAATTTAACTAGAAATAGTAGAACATATTGAATGCTCCGGTGGGAGCTACTACTAAATCAACCGGATCCATCAATAAATTGACCTCGAGACCGAAACTATATCCCGCCCACTCACCTTTAGTCTGAAAAAACTGTACACCTATACTCGAAAAAAGAAGATTTTCGGCAAAGCCGCCCTCACTTTTTTGTTCGTCAGAGAGAAATTCAGTAAAAAGATAGCTGGGAGTGGTGTCTTCTAAAGCCACGCCTGACTTTTTCTTAAACCATCGAGTATAACCAAATCCAAAATAGGGAGCAAATCGGGTCGAAGTGAAGTAATGCTTCGCCTGAACAACAACGGATTGAAAATCCAGTGAGCCTCCATAGGCCAAAGATCCCGCCCATCTTGACGAAAAGTTGAGATCGAGGAGGGCGCCAAAGCTACCAACCGGCCCACTTAGGCTCAAGCCTAATCCGGCCCGTCTTAAAGAACGAAACGAATCTCCATCTACCGCCTCTTTTGAATAACTTTGTGAAGTTCTTGATACGGGTTTTCCGCCATCTTCTACAAGTATCGCCGATTGTGCCTGAACTGAGAAGATGAGGATTAATAGAAGTAACGCTAGTTTTTGAGTTTTCATTGGTTTCCTCACTTTTCTGTTAGTACTTTAACAAATTTTTTATTCATAAAAACCAATAAATTGTTCTCTCCGAAATTCTTCGCAATTTTTTGCATAAGGGACGTCGTCTTGGCCGGCTCCTTTTTTCCCGTTTTCTGTTCGTTAAACAGGACTTTCCATAGCTCGATGAGATCTTTATAAGATTCATATTGATCACCAAGGCCACAATACTGGTCAAAATCATTTACCAGCTCATCAACTAACGAGTCCGATTTGATCAAGTAAGCTAAGGATAGACCCCGCAAAAGCCCTAGCACCCTATCGAAATGTATGTAGGGTTTGTTCAGCCGGTAATATCTCTGCATTTCTACAAAGGCTTGGTTGGCCTGCTTAACATCTTTCTTGAGAAGAAAAGACTCGGTGCGAATTCTATATGGAATATTCAATGTAGATACGTTTTTTCCAAATTGAGTGACAAATAGATTTTCTATTTCATCTGCCCGTTTTAAAGCCTCATCTTCTTTGCCTGTCGCATTGAATACAGCCGCTGAATAAATATCATAGATACTTTTGAAATAAACATTTTCGTCACCTGAAAGACTCAACTTTATACGGTCTAAGACATCAATAGTTTCTTTGAATCGAGAATTTATAAGGTGATTTAAGGCGACACTAACCCGTAAGCGAGTTTTCTCTACAGGGTCTTCAAAATTATAGGTTTTAAGGAGCTGTTCAATTTTAGGGGCTAAATTTTCGTAACGTTCCGATTTTCCCGAACGAATTAACAAATACGTTTCTAGACGCAAGCACTTAACGTGTTCCTTTTTGAGCTTAAAACCACTAAACTTTCGGATATAACAGTTTCTAAAGATCTCAAGAGCCTGAGATTCCCTTCCAACCCTTTGATAGATTTCTCCTAACAAAAGTGCATAGTTTGGTTTTTCGATCGCTCCTGGTAGATTTAAGAGCGCCTCAATCGGTTGGTAAAGTGGATCTAAGTATTTATAAGACCTCTTACTATCTATCGATGAAGCCAAAGCCACTAAGTTATCTAGTAAAAGTTCTCTTGTCTCGGCTTTTAGTCCAGTCACTTTCTTACCAAAAACCAAAACAAAGGCCTCAAATACCTTCTCGAGATTATTTAGCTCTGGCGCTTCTGAATATATATCAAATATCTTTGCAAAGAGACTGCCCGCTTTCTCTTTATTCATTTTTGTTATTTTCGAAGAAATTATTGGAATAAGTGCCAATATACTTTCGAAATTTTTCTCAGGATAGAATATTTCGAACTCTACTAGAGCAGTCCTTTCTCTTATAAAAATTCTTTCCTCTTCTCTTCGTTCTTTAATTTGTTCGTTGAAGAATCCCAATAATTTTTGCGCTAAAGTATTCTGTTGTTCCTTATTGAGAATTCTCAACAACTCGATAAAGGTAAGCGGGTCTATAGGCTTTTTTTCATTGAGTTGGGTCTCAACAATTGAAATGGCCGCTTCTTTTTGATCAAGAGCCTCTTCAGGACGAGATTGATCAATAAACTCATTAGACAAGTGAATACGGGCTAAAGCTTCTTCATAAGAGGATATCTTTTCACTCTCTCTAATCAATCGCAGCCATTCTCCAAATGCAACGATCTTGTCTCTAGGCACAATTACAAGTCGATTAATGTAAATTTGATAGAGATGATTTTTAAGGATCAGTGGAATTTCAGAATCCTTAATTAATTCACTTAGTAAAGGGTCCAACAAGCCTTTACCTTTGCCCTGGTTAGAAAATAGCTCGAACAAAGGCATAAGCTCTACAGACTGAATGCCTTGCAGTGTCTTAAGATCCTTTTTAAGTCGATTAAAAATGTCTTCGCTTTCTGTTTTTGTTTTTGATTTTGATTTTGATTTTGATTTTGATGAAAAACTAGAATTTATAGCGAGAGCATAGAGTTCAAAAATAAATGCCGAAGACTTGCCTTTCGACCTCTTTTTTTCAAAAGCAATTCTTCGCAATACGATCTGTGGAACCTTACTGCGAGATCGTGTCGTCATTTTTGATTTGATGTTTTTAATAAAAGTCTCTTGCGCCCGCGATAAAGACTTCGCATCAAGTGAGACAACAGAAAATAGAGTGAGGATAATAATTAGAAGAAGCCGTTTCATATGACTATTCTACTGGGGGCCTCAGTGAATTCAATAACTTCGGCAAATTCAATTAAAAGATTTTTGCGCGGATTCCTTCGTCTTGCAGGAATTTTCTAATGGACTTCTCATCCAAATCTTTAAGGCGAAATAGGAGTTCTCTAAGGAGTTTTAAAGTTTCATCCGCTTCAGGGCCCCTTAACCGAGAGGTCAAAATCAATAAGTCATCTGACATCAAGGCAAGGTTTTTACTGATTTTTTTGAAATCTTCTTTTTTAGATAGCTTCTCAATTAGTACCAAGGTCCTGTTCAGATTCTGCACCAGATTATTCATCTTTCCTAGGGTGTCCGTAAATGTACCTTCATTCTTTTCGACAATTTCTAAAATTTTTCCCGCTAGAGCATAACCCTGACTTAAAAGCTGATCGATTCTCGGGGGATCTATTCCTCGAGCCTTTTCACCACTTTGAAAGCCGATGGAATCAGATGTTCCTGGAGTCACTTCTATATATTTCTCACCAATAACTCCGGCTAAATTTATATAAAATTTGCTGTCCTTTTTTATTGAATTCCAAGCTTTCTTTTCAATTTGCACCTGAATAGTTAGTTTTACTTCTTCATCCATCCACTTTTCGCCTGGAGTAAAGTCTATACTCTTAACCTGGCCTACTTTTATACCCATGGCTCGAACTGGTGAACCTACTTCTATGCCACCAGCAAAGTTATAAAGTAATTTTAACTCATAGGTATCTTTAAATGGGTTGAGAACCCCTAGATAGTAGGCAAAGCCAGCAACCATAACAATCGCAGTAATAAATAGAAATCCAACTTTAGTTTCTGGTTTCATAAAGTCCCTCAATATAAGGATAACCTGATAAGACCAACTAAAGAATAAAAGGCTAATAAAAGTAGGTAAATATATACGAAAGAATGAAGTCTAGTACAATAATTGCGATCGACGAATGGACAACGCTTTGAGTGGTTGCGGTACCTACACCTTCGGCCCCGGCTTCACAGCGAAATCCATGAAAACAACTAATGAGTGGTATTACTGAACAAAATGCGGCCCCCTTAATTGTCGCAAAAATCAAATCATTAAACTCAACGAAAGTCCTCATCGCAGTTAAAAAACTCCCGGAAGTAAAGCCAAGGTATAATTGGCTAACAAAGTAAGCAGAAGTCAGGCAGACAATGTTTGCGATTATACTGAGTAAGGCACCTGCTATTGTGCAACCAATAAGTCTAGGAACTACTAAGAAATTTACGGGATCGATTCCTAGCATCTTAAGGGCTTCGATCTGCTCGGTAATTTTCATAGATCCGATCTCTGCAGTCATGCCCGCGCCGATTTTGGAAGTCAAAAGAAGAGCCATAACCACAACCCCAAGTTCCCTCAGTATAAGCAAACTGGCAAACCCTGGAACTAAAGAATCATTTTGAATGACTATCTTCATGTGAAACGAAGATTCAATGATAGTTACCACTGCGGCCGAGGCAACGCAGAAGGCGATGATGACGACACTCTTATTTCCAATCAGGTATATCTGTTTAAAAATATCAGAAATTTTATAGGGTGGCTTAACAACCTGAATGCCGGTGTTTACTATGAGATTAATAAACTCAACAGCAAAGTAGTAGGCTTGAATAAGGGAGCTTCCAATATATGTTACCACTAGTAAAACACCTTCAAAAATGAATCTGAAATCAAACTTGTTAACCAGTCGAAGATAACTAAACCAACCATTGTTGTCACAGCCGTAGAAATGACGGCGTTACCCACCCCTTTTGCGCCACCGGAGGCTGTATAACCTTTGTAAGTACAAACAGCTGCTAAGACGAAGGCAAAAACAAGACACTTAAATAGACCCGAAACAATGGAATAACCTGTAACTATCGTTGGAATATGTCGTAAGTATTCCTGGGATGTGATGCCTGAAAAGACGATCCCCATGAGTAAGCCACCAAAAATAGACATTGCCAGGCCCGCAACCAAAAGGAAGAAGCTAGAAACGATTATCCCAACAAAGCGAGGAAAAATAATTTCTTGAAACGGATTAGCCCCTAAACAACGAATTGCGTCGATCTGCTCCGTAACCTTCATTGTGCCAAGCTCTGCAGAAGTGTAAGCGCCAACTTTTCCACTCAACATAAACGCGATCAAAAGTGGACCAACCTCTCTAACAGTTCCACTGGTCGCTAGCCCCCCTAAGAATCCTAAAGCTCCAAATTGCTTAACTTGGAGAGTAAATTGAACTGTCATGATCGCACCCACAAAAAAACCAGCAAGGGCGGTTGTAGAAAGGCTTTGGATAGTGACTTTCCAAATTTGCTCAAAAACCTCCGACCGCCGGACCCGGCTCACTAAGGCCGTTTTAAACATTTGCCCCAAAAAAATGAGACAGCCGCCAATGTCGTTAATCACATAAGTGAACGACCCCATTTGGCCTCCAATGCTTCTTCTAAGAAATCCTTAACCAGGGGAACACTGCTTTTTGTTAACTCTTCAGGGGTCCCTTCCTCTAGTATGTAACCTTGATCAAGTACGATAATTCGATCTGCGATATCAAGCGCGCAATGCATGTCGTGTGAGACAACTAAAGAAGTCGTCTTTAATCTACGGGAGAGATCCTGAATTAAATCGTTAATTGCATTTGTGG
>JAUHWN010000091.1 GCA_030424665.1 Bdellovibrionia bacterium
CAGTGGAGTTTTGATGGCTCTTCGACGTTCCAAGCACAGGGTGGCGACTCTGATCTTCTTCTCCAACCGGTTTCCTATTATCCAGATCCAACTCGCGGAGAGGGTCACTTCCTTGTCATGTGTGAAGTTCTCAACCCCGATGGCACTCCCCACGAATCCAATACACGTGCTCGTTTGCGCCAGCTGATGGAAAAGGGCGGAAAGGACGTTGAAGCTTGGATTGGATACGAACAAGAATACACTCTCTATCAAGGCCGCATTCCTCTTGGATGGCCCGATTTCGGTTACCCTGCTCCTCAAGGTCCGTTCTACTGTTCAGTGGGGTCAGAGGTGGCTTTCGGACGCGACCTTGCTGAAACGCACTTGGCTGCGTGCTTAGAAGCGGGACTTTTCATCTACGGATTGAATGCTGAGGTTATGCCTGGTCAGTGGGAATTCCAAATTGGTTACCGTGGAGATGATTCTGAAGTGGCCGATCCACTCACTTGTTCTGATCAGCTTTGGGTGGCTCGTTGGTTGATCCAAAGAATTTGTGAAGAAGACGGTGTCACTGCTTCATTTGATTGTAAGCCGGTTAAGGGGGACTGGAATGGTGCTGGTCTTCACACCAATTTCTCAACGAAAGAAATGCGAACTAAAGGTTCTGGTATGGCCGCAATCGAAAAGGCGATGACAAACCTCGAAAAGCGCCACATGGACCACATCAAAGTCTACGGTGCTGGACTCGGTGAACGCTTAACGGGTGCCCACGAAACGAGCCCGATTGATGAATTCACTTGGGGAATTGCTGACCGCGGAAGATCAATCCGTATTCCAAGGCCTGTTGCCAACAACGGTTATGGTTACCTCGAAGATCGCCGTCCAGGTGCCAACGCGGACCCTTACCAAATCTCAACTGAACTCCTTCGCTCCATCTGCGAACTCTAGGTAGAAGCTTACTTTTGGTAGCGCACTCGCGTTAAAACAAAAAAGGATCTCCAACATGAGATCCTTTTTTTATTAGGCTTTTCTAGATTCAATTCTAGTTATGACGTGAAGTTTTAAAGGCTGTGATTCTCCCATTGAAAATCCTGCAATTTCTATCAAGAAGGTTTCGCAGTCTTTACTTTTGTAGTACTAATTCTTCTATGAAAATATTGTTTACCGGTTTAATTTTTATATTAATAACCAGCACCTCGGTAGCCTGTGAGAATAGTCTAAAAAGAGTTCTTTCTCATGCCTTGCAAACCGTAGAAAGAAATTATGACCGAATTGGCGAAAACTGTTTTCAGGCAGCTCAATACGGACGTAGTCGTGGTCGCCAAGGGTGTTACCCACCTGAAGTCTTTACCTTAAGAGGAATTCTCGAGGGAACATTCAAATCTGCTGAAAAAATTTGTGAAACTCAATGCTCTTCCACAAATCAATTAGAAAAATGCGACTTTTTGTTGAATCAAGATAATCTTCGGCAAGTCGGCATCTATGGCGCTTTAGAAATCCTCTAATCAGATATTTCGATTTGGTTGCAATTTTATAATTAAATCAAAAAAGGGCTCCAATGAGAGGCCCTTTACCAGCCTAGAAGATCGTGTCCATGCACATTCCAACCCACTTTTTGTTGGGGTGTTTCGGATGGGCATTAAAATAACCGACCCGCCAGTCATCACTTCTTCCGAGATGCTGATCAAACTCAGCCTTATTTCTAAACCGACAGTGACGCCCATCTTTCGCTTGAAAGTAATAAACTTTATTCGAAAGGCGATAATAGCCAGAAGCCTTTGAGTGTCCTCTGTGTTTATTGGGATACCCCGTACGGGCATAGAAATCATAGACATCTTTGCGTACTTTATACTTTAAGTTTGACCGTACATTTCGATACCAAGAGTAATTAAAAAAGTTACCCATCAATGCAATTTTACCGACGTGGTTATAGCGCCTTCCTCGATCGAGATAAAATAGGATCGCGCCTTTGTACCCATCTCTTTCATAGGCGCTCTTCGCGCCACCATACATGCGAATATATTCAGTTACGTCGAAGGCCGGATGCGCCGTTCTTCCTAAGCCGATACCTTTGTCTAGCCAATTTTTACGGACTTGGTAATCTGTTTTTCCCGTAAGTCCATATTTGTTTTTATAGAAACCGATTTCAAAAACATCAGGGCTGAGTAAATACTCCTCCCTTAAAACACCATCGTGACTCATACTTAGAAGCCCTTTTGGTTTTGGCAGTGTACCCGTTAAAGTCTTAAGGTAGGCTACCAAATCTTCTTCTTGAGGTTCGGATAGACCGAGGTTAACGAGCAGAGGGTCCTGCTGAATAATATTATCAAGATCTCCGGCATTGTTGTAACCATTGACCACAGTTCTCAAATCTTTGTCATGACCCTCATGAAAAAATGGAGGCCTTAAAGCCACATTTCTCAAACTGGGAGTCTTGAAGCGACCAATATCGCTTCTTAACCCGGTGATGCTAAATCGCCCCAATTCATCGCCACTTGGAAAAGAACAGTTCCCCGGTGGCGGCGGACAACCCGACAAAATATTGTGAAAACCTTCGTTTGAAAAGTTAGGACCATTATGACAGAGAATACATCGAGCCTGTCCATTAAATAAATTGCGTCCACGAATTTCTTGGGGAGTAAGAGCCCCATCATCTCCGGCTGCATATCGATCTTCTTTTGAGTTCCCTGACATTAAAGATCTTTGAAATGAAGCGATGACTCGTCCTATATTATCAATAGTTAGGACAGGACGAGAAATAAGTCCCTCATCGGCCAGTCGGTCAAACCTTTGAACATAGTTAGGGATATCCTTGATACGACTTAGAAGCTCATTTTCTGTCATTCCCATTTCTTTGGGGTGAAAGAAAGGGGCGGTCGACTGCTCAATCAAATTCTTATCTCCAATCCATCCGTGTTGATTTCCATAAATTCGATTAAGGGCAGTGGGAGTATCTCTTTCTGCAAATTCTCCATTGAATCCCTTGTCGCGACCAACAGAGGCATACCCCTTCGCGGGTTGATGACAACTTGCACACGACTTAGTTCGGTTCTTTGACATTCTCTTATCGAAAAATAGGAGAGAGCCCAGTTCAATCATCGCCGGGTCCATTTTATCCCAATCAGGCAAAAATACATTGTCGTTGGTTAGTCCAAAGGGCATTTCAACAATACGCTGGATACCTGGGACGCGGTCAAAATTTTGATAAGTAATGAATAAAAGACTGAAAAAGCCAATGGCTGCCGATAGTGCAACAATACGATAGTTCATTTTTCCCCTACTGATCTCTAACCTGAAACCCCAATACCTTCTTCTAATAATAAAGGAGATCGGTATAAATCCTTGGCACACCCCTCAATTTTCTCATTTCAACACATTATTTTTTGCAAAATGCCCAAAATGTATTCATTTTGAATTTTATCTGGTAAACGATATTGTGAATTTTAAAAATTGGAAAGAGCTCCTGGCCATCGCCTGGCCTCTCATTATCGCAAATAGCTTCTGGAATCTGCAGATGACCATCGACCGGGTATTTCTCGGTCAATACTCTACGCTATCATTGGGTGCAGCCATGGCTGTTATGGGTGTCTTTTGGGTTCCAATGGCGCTCCTCCAACAAACTTCAGCCTACTCAATCACTTTCACGGCCCAGTACCTCGGTTCAAAAGAAAATCACATGATTGGACCCGCTCTTTGGCAATCGATTTATTTAAGTGTCATTGGAGGCCTCCTGTTCTTAGGCCTTATTCCTTTGGCAGATTTAATTTTTGGAAACTTTAATCATTCCCCTGAAATGACTCATTTAGAAATTCAATATTTTGCCGCCATTTGTTTCTCGGCACTTCCCACGGCAATTGTCGCCGGAATTAGTGGGTTTTACACGGGACTCGGTAAGAGCCAAATGGTCATGTGGATTAATGGAGTTGGACTCGTTGCCAACGTGATCCTCGATTATCTTTTAATTTTTGGAAACTGGGGCTTTCCAGAAATGGGTATTGTTGGAGCTGGCTATGCAACCGCTGGAGCGAACCTTTGTGCAGCCCTCTTCGCTTTTGTTGTCGCATTTTCTAAAGAGCACGATGTACTTTATAAAGTTTGGAGTGGATTTAAATGGAATACGCAACTCATGCTTCGCTTTTTGAAGTTTGGTCTACCCAGTGGCTTGCAGTGGGCCCTTGAGGGCCTCGCATTTACGGTATTTTTAATTTTCACTGGGCAATTTGTGAATGGAGACGCTGCACTCTCTGCCTCGAGCATTGCTGTGACAATAATGATGCTCGCGATTTTACCGACCCTCGGAATTGGCCAGGCTGTTTCGGCATTGGTCGGCCAGCACCTTGGAGAAAATAAACCGGAACTTGCCGAAGAAAAATCTTGGACAGGAGTGCAAATCGCTTTTTGCTACATTCTTCTGGCCGGAATCAGTTTTATTTTGATCCCTGAGTTCTACACCAATTGGTTTAAAAACGAAGAAAATATTGGTCAGTGGAACGAAGTCGCAGAAATCGTTCCCTACCTTCTTATGTTTGTTTCTCTCTTCACATTATTTGACAGTTTAAATATCGTACTTTCATTTGCTCTCAAGGGAGCTGGCGATACACGTTTTGTTTCCATAGCAGCCCTACTCGTACCCTGGCCTTTGATGGTTCTACCCACATACTTTGTTACACATTTGCCAAATGCCGTGTATTATTCTTGGGCCTTTGCCAGTATATTTATCATAACCCAGGCGATCATATTCTTCTTCCGCTTTCGTGGAGGAAAATGGAAATCCATGCGAGTCACCTAGGGACCTTATAAACTGACAATTATTGGCTAATTCTAATCTAGAACGCAAATTCGCTTTACAGGTGTCTAAGGTGTCAAATCCCTAGACTGAAACTCTCGACAGAGACCTTGAAAGAGCAATGGCTCAGTCTTTGTACTATTTAGCAGCAAGAATCAATTTTGAAAGAGGACATTATGAAAATTCTAGCTCTACTAATTCTTGCTTTTAGTCTCTGTATTCAAGCTCAGGCTGAAAACGACTCTCTTTTTATGGCTGGCGGCCTTGATGACCAAAGCAATCCAGGAGTTCATGAACTACTCACCTTAGATCCTTGCAACTATTTACGAAGTATGATGCGAATGAGGGACCTTTTACGAGGTCGAACGTACTACAAAAAACTCTACAGGCCGAATGGCGAAATACTTCGAGAAATGGAAGAGCGAAGATTTCAAGGTGAAAGAGGAGCTTACTTAGAACATCGCCGAATCGATCGCTCTGGCCTCTACAATCCAGACCTCCCCTCCGCAAATCAGCTCCTACAATGGATGAGAAGACTTCCCGGTGGAGAAACATTTCTAGGTCAGATAGGATACAACTTGAGCAGTAATTCTGGTGAAGCTCGAATCATTCAAGTTGGTGGTCCTCAAGAAAATAGTGACGAGCCCGGAATTGATTGGGATGACGTTGAACGAAGGTACAATGAGAATAATTGTAATGACTCTGAACCCGATGAAGCGGGCGACAGAGAAGACGAGTTCTTAGGAGTCTCTCTTGACCCCCTCGAGCAAAACCCATCTTGTGCAAATGCTATGGCAACATACTGTTCTGAGAGTCAATCCAGGGTTCAAAGACAAACTTGTGCTATCAGACACCAAAGTCTTTTGGGTGAATCCTGCCAAGTTGCTTTAGGTGTGCTAACGAACTCCGACCTGAATACAATGCAAATGGCTGAAGCTCAAGGAGCTGGTGCCGCAGGCACATCATCGGTTCAGGAGTTATAAAAACAAAGCCAGATAGAATTGGTATAAATTTTTAAATAGAAAAAAAGAGAGACCGAGATCTCTCTTTTTTTCTATTTAATCATTAAGATTCTGTCCACCGTCTTCCATCTTTTCTGGGCGCTTCCAATAATGAAATTGAGGCGTCCAATCCCCTTCACCTAAACCGGCAAGACTTAAAAGGTTCCACTGACTGCAAAACTCATCTCCTGGCCCAAAAACAGCCCAGTTCTTTTTAAGAATCTCATTACCCTTTTTTTGGTAAACAACGATACCTGGGTAATTGAGAGCCTTATCTCCTTCAGCTCCGCCCACAGACTGCTCTTTCAAGTATTCTCCGCCACCGTGAGAAACCATGCGAAAGCGCCAGCCACGATCATTGGCCATTGCCCTTTGCTTCTCAGGTGAATCTTTCGATGCAAGGACCACCGAAACCTTATCCTCTAAATGCGGTAAAAAGGCATTAAAGCCATCGGCCCAAAGGGTACAGTACCGACAACCGGCTCCCATATTGTGAATAACGTAAAGAAACTCTTTACCCGCAAAAAGATCGAGTAAGCTGGTGTCACCATTCAATGTTTGAAATTCATAGTTTTTGACAGGAGTCGCTTCGACTTCTTTACGGAGCTTGTTAAGCTCCATCTGCTTCTGATAAATCTCAGTCTGCAGCTCTTTAATTCGTTCCCTCATTTTTCCTCCCGGTAGTAGCTTCTACTTTTTAATGAACAATTGGCCTTCTTCCTTTTTATTGCCCTCGGGAACGAGGTAAATAATGTCTTTTGAAGGCATGAATATGTGAATGACACTTCCATCACGAAGAACCATACGACCCGACTGTAAGTCCTCTTCAAAGTTGATTTGGCCGGAGCTGGGCACAAAAAGGCTGAGATCAACTAAGAAGTCATCCCTACTAAGGTAAATCTTTCCACGATCCATCTTTAAGTCGATGATAGCCTCAACCTCAGGCAGGCTCATTTTCACCTGACTATCGCCGGTCTTAGCGAAGAGAGCTTTATCTTTAGAGGGGTTTTCGGGGCTCACGGGTAGATTAGCCCCAACATCTTTTGAGCCAAACTGCATACTTGAAAATAAGATCACTAAACTCAACAGAACGCTTATTATCAAACTACTGGTCAGCGGAAAGTAAAAGCGAAAACTCTCTCCGCTCATCTCAAAGTCACCAGGCAAGTTTCCTAGATACTTAAACAAAGGAATTCGATCTTTAAATAGCAGAATGAGGCCCACAGCAATGAGAAGACCTCCGCCAATTATAAAGTACTTCGCAATATGCCCCATAGATTCCCCGCTAAAAGAGCTATAAAAATTACAAGTCATCCTGTCTATCTTGCTCATTTTACTGAATTTTGATGACTTGAGGCCTTAGTTTAGTGCTTATTAGGCCTAAGATCAATTTGGAGAGTCGAAATGAAATCAATAATTTGGACCGCGCAGCTGTTTTTTTTAAGCATCCTTTTAATCAGCCCCTCATTGGCCCAAGCTGAATGTGAAATTCAGTACAAAGATCAGAGTCTTCAAGTCCGCAACAATGACGCTCTCTCCATCTTAATGACCCAGGTTCCGCGCTGCCCGCAAAATGTTCAAGAATTCAAAGTACTCTTAGAGCAAGTCGGCCTCGTCACAGAGCCCTACCTCGTAAACAATCGCGGTTACCACTCAACAAGAGGCAGTTACTCTCTTTTTGAAATTGTTGTTGGAAGAACTCCAAACCTTCCAGCCGACCTTTTACCTGGCCAATTTTTCTTCGGCCACTTTGTATTGCCCAATCCTCAAGGGGCCCTTGATTGGGCTTCGTCACCGGGCCTTACGATCGAACTCATCGTTTGGGACTATGACAAAGGTTACTACAATTTCTATGAGCTTATTACTAATGAAAATGGCACGACGACTTGGTTTTATCGCGGAGACTCTCACGATGCTCTGCTAGATACCGAGCTTTTACATCGAGTACCCAGTCCACCCAAGTTTGGCAATCGCATGCGATGTTCTGGATGTCATTCATCGGGTGGCCCAATTCTAAAAGAGTTCAACCCGCCATTTAATGACTGGTGGAGTATTAATCGCCCCTTACCGATCGGAACTCTTCGCCCCGTTACTGCGCGCCTCGAAAGCGATTTGCAGAAGTTGGGTGATGTTGCAATTTTTCAAGCGGCTGTTCAGCAGGGAATCGAATCTCTAGAAGTCAGTGATGGGTACCAATTCGTTAAACAATCCCTATCGCTTCCAGAAATATTGAGACCACTTTTTTGCCCAGTAGAGATCAATTTAGAGAGTGACCTCTTCGCAAACGAACTGGGGAGTTCGCAGATTAGAGTTCCTTCAACTCATTTTGTGGACCCAAGACTTGCTAAAGCTGACGTTATCATGTCGCGAGGACTCTATGTTAATGCTCTCGCCCAGCTCAGCTCTAAGTTTCCAGAAGTAGAAAACCTTGTTGATGCCGACCATGCTTGGCTCGCTCCAGTGAAGTCCTTTCAAGATCGAAATGCCATTCGAAATTTGATTCGTCTTGGCGTACTCAATGAAGAATTTGTTTTGGATGTACTCGCTGTCGATTTTAGGAACCCAGTATTCAGTGTTTTTCGTTGTGAACTCCTCAATGCGCTTCCGCCGACCTTCAGTTCAGGATGGGTCAATGAATTTCTAGTCAACCTCAGCCAGAGTGGTCTGCTCTTAGCACCTCGGTTGATAGAGAACATTACTAATCCAGCGAGAAATGCCGACTTCCACAGAAAAGAAGCTCTGAGTTTTCTCAACCAATGCGCCCTTCAAATGCAAACCGAAATTGGAGCCTTTGAACAGGTATTAATGCTGGGCCAGCGTCGAATCGAACTTCGCAGAAATCAGATTTCAATGAATCCTCTTGGTCAGATTCTTGAGCCCGGCTTTCGCGTTATATTTCCGCGACAAAACCCAGTAGCCCACGAAATCTATTATCTCCAGGATGAAAACTGTAGACTCCGACCATTCGAGTTCTAATTTTTAGTTGCACTTTAGTTTCTTAATTCTAAGCCCGAGACAAGGCCAAGATAAAAAAAAGCTTCTCTAATTAGAGAAGCTTTTTTGTTTCAACTTTATTTGAGAATTAAATGAATGAACCTGCTTTGATTTTTTCGACAATTATTTTCTCACACATATGAGGATCTTTCGGGTCCACACTGAAAAAGGCCTGTTGCTCACAACGAACCTTTTCTTTTATCAACCAATTGAGAATATTGGCCAATTTCTTATTCTTGCGATCGGCAAAGAATGGATCATTCGAAAGAGCATCCTTAGCCTTTTTCAATGAACGCATTTCTTTGGGATCTGAAGATTTCACATCGTAGCAGTGAAGATCATACTTCTTAACATCTTCAGGAAGCACTCCTAAGAAGTGAACTTCCGGTGCCGAAAAGTCTGAATTTCTTATTAAAGAAGCCGCTGACCCAGCTTTCAAGGTTCGATAGATATTCTGCAATGTATAGGCATCCAAATCTCCAAAGAAGAAGATTGGCGTATTAATTTGATTCTGAATCGTGCGAACCCAGCCGCGAACCGCATTACTTGGAACCCCCTGGGCACCGACAACAACGCATTTATGTCGCTTGGTCATACCGTTGGCGACCAGAGTGTTGGCCGTACCTTCTGATTCGACGACAAGTACGAAGTCCATTTTCTTTTTGGCTTTGAGTTTAAAAACCTGAGGCTTGTTCTTGGGTTGAAAAGGCGAAGTACCCAGTGTGCTTAAATCAACCGTCGCAATTTCTCCATCAGCTAGAGTTTCTTGAACTACAAGGTGCTGAGAATAGGTCTGCCCACCTCGATCGTTGGCGAAACAATTCATTTCTTCGCGATAAACTTCCATTAAGTCACAAATAAAATCGATGATGGCGTCTGATTCAGGCTGATCATCAAAATCGAGGGGCTTTAACTTCTTATCAGACTTCACCAAACCTTTAGCCATATAGTAAATTTCACGCTTGGTATTAACTGAATCAATTTCGATATTTCTGATTAAAATCTCTAGTAAAAACACGACTCGTGCAAGCTTTTGCACAGAACTCACATTCAGTTCTGTAGTCACCATTTTCTTACCCGGAGTCAGATAACCAACTTTACTATTATATATTGAATTATCGAGCGAGCACTTAATAGCTGTTAGAGTCGGTCGCTTCGCCTTTTCTAAATCACTCAACATTTTGTTAGCAATTTCACGGGCTTCTTTTGGGATATCTTTCTTTATTCGCTTTACTCTGTTCATCGTTGCCACGAATTACCTCTTCTTCTTAGCTTTTTTAGCTGTGGTCTTCTTTTTGGCTGCTTTTTTAGTAGTCGTTTTTTTTGCCACTTTTTTAGTGGCTTTCTTTTTTGCAGCAGCCTTCTTTGTCGTTTTCTTTGCCGCCGCTTTTTTCGTCGTTGTTTTCTTCGAAGCTGCTTTCTTTGTCGTTTTCTTCACAGCTTTAGTGGCTGATTTCCGGCTCGCGGTCTTTTTCGTAGAAGACTTTTTTTTTGCACCGCCCGACTCTTCGACCGGCGCTTTTTCAGCAGCCTCATCGAGAACGATACCCTTCGCCTTTTGTTTTTCTTTAAGAGCAGCCAATTTCTGATCCGCTTCTTTTAAATCTTTTTCAGCGGCCTTCGAGTCTCTACCCAATAATTTAGCCAACCCCTCTTCAGCCCGCTTTTTTCGAGCTTCACTTGATTTGGTTAGCTCGACCAGTCCCTCGACCAGAATCGGCCCGAAGCTTTCAATGTGTGCAAGCTTTCTTTCTAGGTCAGCTTCTTTAGCCTCTTTTTTGATATGGCGAGAAAGCTTCTGCCCCGCTCGCATACAAGCGAGACGAATTTCTTCAACCAGCTCTTCAGAAGCATCAATTGTTTCCTTTGATGCGTTCTTAAACTTAATAAATGGCGAAGTCACTGCAACTGCAAAAATATAAGGACCTACGGGCACAGAGTTTCTCTGTTGCTGCAAACCATAGCTTCTCCAGTTCACAGATTCGATGGCCTTTGTAATTGCACAGTTCCCCTTATCGAATTGAAGAGGAACACGGTTAGCGAAGCGCAAAAGTTGGATCGGACTATCTGCCTCTCCACGGTTTACAAATCGCGCCAGAGCCACCTCAACCACGACCGGCTTAAAGTCACAAATTCGCGGCTTTCTTGTTACAACACTAAAAAAGTCCACCTCACCTAAGCGCCGAATACTCTTTGCAAGAGACTCTTCGCCAACGGTTAAAACTGAACGGGTCGAAGGATTAGAGAGTGGAGTTTTCTGAATAATCTGAAAAACAGATTTATAGTCTTGCTCGTTAAACTTGTTCAATGACTCCTTGAGGAATTTCTTCTGAAGACCATTCGATACAAGTTCTTTTATTGTATTGTCAGTAACTCGCGAAAAGCCCTTTTTCAAAAAATTCGTCAGTGGCATTTTCCCGAAAAGTCCAGCGTGAGTAATGAACTCACCGAGTTTCATGGTGTGAGGATGGGGTAACGTCGGCGGCGGAACCTTTGGAATATCATCAGAAACCCGGTCTACTTTTACTTCCTCATTATCGAGCAGTTGATAGCGCAAGGATAAGTGAGGATTTACCAGGGTTGTACCTTCAAGGTATGTTAGCAACCCACCGTCTCCGTTTAGTTGGACCCGACCATCAATTCTAAATTCGACCCTCAAACCGTGGTCTTTTTCCCAATCGACGGACTTTTTATCGCGAAAAACCCCTTTATTACCCTTAATATCAACATCAATAAGGCCCGTAATCGCTTTTCGCATACGTTTGGTCTTTGAAGTGACGGTGACGCCAGCAGCATTGGTCAATTGAGCCCAAGTCGTAGCGGCACTAATACCAATACCTTGCTGCCCTCGAGAACACTGCCCTCGTCCAAACTTTGATGAAGCCAGATACTCCCCAAATACTTTCGGCAGCATATCCGCATCGAGCCCTGGACCATTATCTTCTATGATGATCTCTATTAAATCAGTATTTCGCTGGGAGCCCTTTCCCACCTTTTTGATGGAAACAAATAACTCTGGGGGGATCCCCTCTTCTTCGCAGGCGTCTAATGAATTGTCGACAGCTTCTTTGAGTGTTGTGAGAACCGCTTTTACAGGAGATGAAAACCCCACCTGTTGCAGGTTCTTCGCAAAATATTCAGCCGTACTACTGGAAGTAATCTTCGATTTTGCCAAGTTGAAACCTCTTCATTCTATTTAATAAAGGAGTGCTATTTTGAATGTACCGCTAAGCCCCTGGGGCTAGTAAAGAAAATTCCCTGAATGATCAGGCATTTGATGCTTTGCGGCTATTCTTCTTCAAGTAAACGCTCGGCTCGCGTGAGGTGACCTTTGCCCGCATTACAGCCATGACATGATGGTACAACATTCTTTTTAGTGGACTTACCTCCCCGCGAAATGGGGAGCAGGTGATCCATGGTGAGCTCTTCTTTCGGAAATTTTTCACCGCAGTGATAGCAGACTCCTGGGCCTATTTGCTGCTTCCACCACTGACTTTTTTTGAGGGCTCGAGCCTTTTCCCTCTCCTTTTTAATTTGTGACTTATCGACAAATCCGTCCATGTTCCGCTTTTACCACAAGATCGAGGTTTTCACCACTGCGCACAATAGTCTCCGATAAAGCTTTTAATTTCAGAGAGATAGCTACTTTCTTGTCGATTTCAATTGAGTCCAAAAAAGTCTATTTACAGAAGAGGTCGCTTGGTGCATTTTAGGGGCATTATTAGGACCTTATATCGCTTTTTAGGAGTTTGAGTCTGTGACTGAAGAAGAAGTAAACCAAAGACTTCAAGAGAAATACCCCAATGCACAAATCCAAGTCCACGATATGACGGGCGCGGGTAGTAATTTTCAGGTCTATATTAAGTCAGAAAGTTTCAAAGATCTCAGCCGGGTTAAGAGGCACCAAGAAGTCATGTCAGTATTTGATGCCGAACTCAAATCTGGCGAAGTTCATGCCCTCACGATAAAAGCTGAAGATTAAAAATTTAAATAGAGGAGAAATCCATGTCTGCAATCAATGAACGTATCGAAAAAATTCTCGAAGAAAACAAAGTTGTCCTTTTTATGAAAGGAACTCCACAGTTTCCACAATGTGGTTTTTCACAAAGAGCCACTTTAATTTTAAAAGAACTTGGAACCGACTTTCACACTGTAAACGTCTTAGAAGACGATGAAATCCGCAACGGAATTAAAGAATTTGGTAACTGGCCAACTATTCCACAACTTTATGTGAATAAAGAACTCATTGGTGGAAGTGACATCATGATGGAAATGTTTGAAAGTGGTGAACTTGCTGAGTCTCTAAAGTAGAGTCAGCCCTATCGCTTTTCGATGTAGCCCTATCGCTTTTCGATATGGCCCTAAAGCTTTTCGATATGGGAGGACACATCCTCCCCGGCTTCGAATAAAACCTGAATCCAATTCTCTAAAAGACTCGATCGAGCATCAATTAACTGAAACTCAGTTTCAATAATTCTTCCCTGGTCGATCGAAATTTCGTTGGCGCTAATAGCACCCATTTCAAATCGACGTAAAGTTGAACGAATTAATTTTTTAGCATCTTTCGAATTAGATTCACTTAACTTCAATGCCTTTACTGCCTGGCGATATTCTGCCTGGGCCACCTCTAAGTCTCTTAGAACCTGCTTTTCGGTAGTCTCTAAACTACTTCGAGCCCGATCCTCTCTCACATTAGCTTTTTGCATTTCTACAATACTTTGTCCCGAATCAAAAATATTCCAATTGAGACTGACCAACCATTGCCGATCAATAACCTGCCCAACACTGACCGAAGACTCAGAATAGCCAAGACTCACCTCGGGCAGGTAATTCCCCAAGCTGCGATAGAAATCATTTTCAGCCGTAGCCAATGCTGCCTTCTTAGATAAAACCTGGGGATGAAGCTTGAGTCGCTCCGTTTTAATAGCTGAAAAACTTCGAACACCTGAAAGACTCGTCGCCGATACCGATTCAAATTGAATCGGCCCCTTGAACCAGTAGGCCAATCGATCTTGGCACTGCTCATGACTCTTCTGGTTGTTATTCTCTCGATTCTGCGCCGAGCGAAAATCAATACTCAACTTCAAAACCTCTGACTCGGGCAAAGTTCCCCGCTTGAATCGACGCTGGGCTACCGTAAGTAACTTTTCTCGAAGTTCCCGAGCCTTCTTAGACCAAGCATAACGCTCTTTTTGATAGAGACATTGAAAGTAGAGTTTAAAGGCGTCCTTATAAATACGGTTTTTCGCCTGAGAGCTCTCTGACTTGATTCGGTCTTCTTCACTTCGACTAACATGGTAATCAAATAAACTCTTTCCACCTCTAAAGAGATTGAGTCGCGCATTAATCCCACCGGTTTGCTGAGAAAGGTCATCAGTTTCTGGGCCGAACCAATTTTTGTTAAAACTCAATCCAGGTAAGTTCGAATATATGCTCTGATTGACCTGAAGCTCACCCAACCTATTGTTCGACTTCAAAACTGATACTTCAGGGTGATTTTGCAACTCTTCAACTAAAGATTTAAATCTAGAAGGTTTGTCCGGATACTGAGCGACTTCTCCGTAGCTCAGGCCAAAAAAACTCAAGGTGAATAGAAACGGAATCAGTACTTTTGCTAATCTCAAGAATGGGCCTCTTTGCGGTCTGATAAAAACTGTACTTCCAAAAGGGGAATAAAAAACAAAGTCAAAAAGGTCGAAAACAACATTCCACCACTAACGGCGATACCAAGTGGTTGCAATACTTCGGCACCTTCGCCAAAACCAAAAGCAATGGGAGCCATAGCAAAAATAGTAGTAAAGCTCGTTACGAGAATAGGGCGAAGTCTTAACTGCGCCGACTCCAAGGCAGCGGCTTGAGTCCCTAAGCCATCTTTTAATTTTTGTTTAAAGAAACTCACTAATAAGATTGAATTATTCACCGAAATTCCCCCGAGCATTATGACTCCCAAAAGAGAATTAATACTCCAAGTAGATCCAAAAACATAAAGTGATATTGTTACACCAAGTAGGCCCAAAGGAATTGTACACATAACGATGGCTACAGATTTTAAGTTTTCAAACTGCAAATAGAGTAAAAGGCCGATCAATAGAAAGCTAATTCCCAAAGCAAATAGAAGCCCCATCAAACTTTCGTTAATTTCCTTTTTGGCATCGGTAAATAGGATCTGTATCTCTTCAGAATGGGGGAGACTTGCCAACTGACCTTTTAGTCGATCTATCTCTTTGTCGTTTTTAAATTCGTACTTTAAATTACCCTCAAGCTCAGTCATTTCTCGACCAGATTTTTCGTAGAGCCCCATCAAATAGGACTCACTCTTGATGTCGACAAGAGCCTTCAATGGCAAAAGCCATTGGCCCGCTTGAATGGGGGCCGCCGAAATATCATCGGCTGATAAAATGAGCTCACTCGGAAAACGAACTTGAATTTCTTTTGCACCTTCTTTGGTGCTTAAGTAACCGACGGTTCGGCCGCTTAAAAGTGTTCGAACATACTCACCAATATCTTGAGTCGACGGGCCACCTTTCTTTCGAAGATTTTCTATGTACTCGAAGCGAGGTTCCAATTTAAGTTGCTTACCGCGTACCACAGTTGACTCGATATAACTAAATTTCTTCGAGCCTCGCATATCAAAGCGCATCTGCTGGGCAAGCTCCACTCGCTCCTTTTCAGGACCGGTAATCTGAATCGTTATATCCCTGGGATTTGGGATGGGTAAACTCGAAGGGTTCCAGGGCCAAGCACTCAATGACATATCCGGACCGTTTGGCAGGATTTCGCGAATCGACTTCAATGCGTCATCAATCATGTGCTTATCATGTATGCGAACAAGCATGCCACCATTGTTGGCCGACCAAATGTTAGTAAAAACAAAACTGACATACTTTTTCTGGGTATCTAGTAAAAGCTTTTCAACGGACCGTACCTTTTGTGAAAATTGGCCAGTCGTTTTAATTCCCGGAATATTCACATTAATCCAGATTCCATCTGTTTTAGGCATGGCCACGATGGTCTTATCAATTCTTGGTCCCAAGAGAGTTAAAACCAAGATGAAAGCGGAAATAAAACCGATAAAAAGGCCAAGGCGATACCTTCTATGGGATATTAATCCCGATAATACCTTTAAATAAAATCCACTGACTCGATCGAAGAAACTCTGAAAGCCGGCCAAGAGACCTGGGATTCTTTCTTCTGACATCGAAATGTGAGAGCGAATGGTCGGAACTAAGACAAGGGCCACCAGTAAAGAAAATAGGTGAGAAAATACCACCGCTTTAGCCAAATCACCAAGAATAGCGTAAGTAATTCCACTTGTTGCTGACAGGGGTAAGAAGACTATGACTGTCGACAATGTAGAGCTCAGTATCGGAATAAGAACCTCTCGAGCTGCCTTTGCAACAGTCTCTAACTGCTCTTTTTTATTTTTTGGATTTACAATTCTAAAATGTCGTAGAATATTTTCAACCATCACGACACTGGCATCGATATTCATACCAGCTGTCAGGGCCAATCCACCTAGAGAAATCAGGTTAATTGAAACATCAAAGAGATACATCAAAATGAAAGCCCAAACGATGGCTAGAGGGATCTCGACAGCCGCAAATATAGAAGCCTTTATGGAGCCCACGAACAAAAGAAGAGTGAGAACGGCAAACAAACCACCAAGAAGAATATCTTTCTTCACATTAAAAATTGCTGATTTAATAAAGGTCGAAGGATTGACCAGAACTCTAAAGTCTGTGCCTTTTGGGTAAAGTGATGCCGACTCGTGCACTAGATCGATTACTGAGTCACAAATCGCCTTCATATTGGACTCACCATCGGGTACTACATGAAGGATCAAAGAGGGCTTGCCATCCGTTCGCATGACATTATTTCCCTCAGCTTGGGGAGCCAGTTCAACTCGAGCTATATCTTTGAGCCGCAAGGATTCTCGGCCAATTCCTTTCAAACTCAAATTTTCTAAGCTCTCAAAGTCGACAACTTTGTTTCTCATTACAACGGTGTATACATTCTCACCAATTTGCATACTGCCCGCATTCCACTGATTTATAGTGCTGCGAATATGGTTATTTAACTGGGCCAGCGGAAGCCGGTACTGGGCGATTTTTTGTGGATCCAGAGTAATGTAAAGGTTTTTATGGTTTGGATCCCAAAGACTCGCTTCATCGACTCCTTTAATCGCTTTTACTTTGGGTAACAATATCGGAGAAAGTCTTTTTTGCAGAGTCGATAGATCTCCGGAGTCATCGTAAAAACTTATAGCGATGAAGCCACCGTTCTTTTTATTTTGCCAATGACCCACCCGTCTTTGTAGCTCTTGGGGCAGAATACCTTTGGCACTTGAAATTGCGGCCTTCAGATCTTTTTCCACCTCTTTAGGGTCTACACCCCATTCGTAGTAAAGATTAAATTGAACATTGTTCTTTCGCGCCTTGACCTTAAGAGTTTCGAGACCCTCTAGTTTATTAAAACTTCCCTTGAGGCTCGGGCCATACTGATTGAGAAAGTCACGAGGGTCCATGCCTTCGAGTCCGAAGCGCACGCTAAATTCTGGCTTAGCAGAGTTAGGATAAAGTCCCACCGGAAGTTGGGTAAAACTAAAAATCCCAAAGGCGGTCAAACTCAGAAGGATCAAAAATACTTTCTTGGGATGAGAATAAATTTTTGCCACGGAGAATCCTAGAGTGTCTTCTTAATATCTTTTTTTCTGCGCTTCACCAGATCTCCATCTTTTAGATGATCCATCGACCGCAAAACAATTTCATCGTCGGCCGAAAGACCCGATTCAATAACCTGCTGAGCCCCAAGGAGGCGACCAATTTTGACCTCTTGAACCTTAATCAGGTTATCGTCACCAATCAGGCGAACATAGTAGCGCGAACCGATCGAAACGAGGGCCTTAGGTGGGATACTAATGATCTTTCGTGAGTCGCTAAAAAGGTGAACTTTGCCGACAAGGCCCGGACGAAGTACTTTCGAGTTTTCATCACCCATCTCGGGAATCAGCTCGGCCTCGGCCGTACCTGTCATCGAATTCACTACGGGGGAAATTCCTCGCACCTTTAATTTCACTTTGCGATTGGCCGTTTCAAAGAAGGCTTCACTTTTGTTGTTTATTTCAGGGAGGTCACTGGCAGGAATTTGCACGATAATTTTTAGCTGACCGGGGCGAATGACTTCGCCAACTACTTGGCCAGGCTTTAATGCTTGGCCGACTTCGATATCGAGGTGAGAAACAATTCCGGCAACTGGAGCTCTTACGCCATAACTGTTGTAGTTAAGACCTACCTGGTAATTTTTGACGTAAAAAATGATTTCATTTTTGCGAACACTCTCGCCAAGTCTCTTTCGAACCTTAGTTACTATCCCTTGAGTCTCACTTACGAGTTTTCCTTGAACTTGGGACTCCACAACCCCAGGGTATCTGAAGGGAATTTTGACATCACTATCGAGGATTTTGAGACTGTCGACCAGAATGGCTTCGGGCTT
>JAUHWN010000092.1 GCA_030424665.1 Bdellovibrionia bacterium
GGTTTGAGCGCTTCAAAATTGCGACTCGAAATTAAATCCAGGGCTTGAGTTCGGTTTCTTTCGAACTGTGATAACGCAGAGTCATTCTCTTCGAAAAAGTTTCTTAAGCTGGTACTTTTAGGCATCGCACCAGGTTGAATGGCTTCAACTAGCTGCCTTTCTGCATCTTTGTCATCTCTTAAAATATCCTGAAAGCTTAAGTACCCTAGATGAGGATTTAATCGGCCGCGAACGGCATTGAGATTTCGCACCTCTTTTCCGGCAAAAGACGGATGAAGGATAACCCCCGGAACCTCATAAAGAGTCCCCGTGTTTCTATAAATTACATTTTCACCATACATGAGGCGGTCAGAATTTTCTTCTTCGATGCTTTGTGGTGGGTTCTTATGAACATATGTATATTGACCATTCCTGTAAGAGACTTCTCGAAGCTCAGATAGAGAAACCCAGTTGTGGTTTTCGGGAAGTTGAATTCCACTCAAGCTGAGTCTCTGATTCTCTTTTTCAATTGCATAGGAACCGCGGGCCATAAGATCGGCAAGTAAGTCATCGTTTGGTGTGTCGCCCGGTTCGAGAAGGGAGGTATTTAGTGACTCCTGTGTTGCCGAGAAAAATTCGGCGACTTCGCGACTAAAAAGTAGGGGGCGGTGAAAGTTGAATTCCAAAACTCCACCGGAGTTACCCGAGATAAGGCTGAGACTAGAAGCGTCGCCACTGTAGCCTCCAAATGGAAAGTTACCGCTTTCTTCGACAAATACACTTTGATTCATGATTGTCGTATGGAAGTTGTCTTCGAATGCTTTTCTTACGTGAACAAGAGCGGTATCACCGTGCTCACCATAAATAGTGGCAAACATGGCGCGTTTACGAACACGAGAGTTATTGGCGGCAGTTAGTAGTTGGTCTTGGTCGTCGTAAATAAAGTGAATAAGAAAGGGAGCGTAGTGATCAACCAGGGGAACCTCGTCGAACATTGAAAAAGGGAAGACAAATACATGGGGATCGACCCTTCTTGATGCTCGATTGATAACAGCATCGGGTGTCTTAAGGTATTCTGCATATTTTTCTCGGAAGCTTACCAGGTCATCGAGGGACTCACTGAAGGTCAAAGGGCTGTAATCTGCACCTTCATCACTTGCTAAACCAAAATGAAGATCTGAAATCCTATTGAGCAAGAGTTCTAGATAGCGGTGACTCAAAGAAGAATCGAGCAGGTAAAACTTCGGCGCAATACAGTCTTGAGATGTGTTGATTTGAATTGATAGGGTCGTATCACTTATAATTTTGTCGATCAAGGGTGCCGCACGATCTGTTATAATTACGGGGTTCAGTCCCGTCCCAAATTGTAGAAAAAGCTGTTTTCCGAGAAAGCCAACTTGTTTCAGTTTTTCGAGGTTGCGCTCTCTGATGTCGTTGCCGGTCTCGGGCTTTCCCGTAAAAAGAACGACCTCAGCTGGGCCATCTTCGTCTAAGAAATTCTTTCTCTTTTTTGTGAGCCGAAGAACGTACTTTCTTCTAAAATCATCGTATTGAACATCTCTTTTTTCGTGAAGAATATTGATGTTGGAAAGATCTTTAGTGCTGTATTTTTCTATCAAAGAAAATAACTTTAAGTAAGTTTGCCGACTTCTCTCTGGAGTTCTGAACCATACTTGCGCACCAGTACTAGCGGGAATGATTGCATGGAGAACGAGTGTGTAAAGGGGAATGTTTGTTGAGCCATAGATAGCAATATTTTTTAATCCACTGATGCGCTTGAGGTAGTGGAGTTCGTGATATTGAACACCTCGAAGTGTTTTTATGGCTTGTTCGACTTCGTACTCCGCTCCTTTGTAATTGTCGATTTCAACGAGAGCGTTTATAAATTCTTGCCTGTGCGTTTCGATGAGGTCGGCGATAGAGTTAAAATATTCAGAATCGACCGATATTTTACTTGATGATAGGAAGTCGAATTGAGATTCACATAGATTGAGTTCAGCCTTTACATGACTATGCAAGAACAATAGAAATAGACAAATCTGAGCTAGAGAGCGCATAAATGAAGTCATTAAAGTAATTATTCCCGGTACCAAACGTTGAGTGCGATCTGAGGAGTTTATACCCTCACAGTGCACTTCTAGTTAAACAATTACTCTGGGAGTTGCAGGTTGAGTGCCAAGAAGAAGGCATCGATACATTTAGTCATTAATTTCCGCGGCTGAATAGATTGAAGAAGCGTTCCATGGCGCCACGGGTTCGGTGCTTGAGAGCCATTTTTTCTGCGTGATCGATTATGAGTTTAATTTCACCAGTGCTAAACATCCGGTCGCCTGCGAGATTAGCGTCTGCGATGGCATCAACGGCTTCGGCAACTCGCGGATTATTTTCTGGCAAAAGCTCATCTCTAAGGTTTCGGGCGGCTCGCTTTATAGACCGAGGGCTTGCATTTTTGTTTACATTGAGAATTTTAAAGGCTTTAGAGCCTCGAAAGTTGTAAACAACTGAATTACTACGAAGTCTTTGCTGGGCAATGCGGATATATCCCTTTTGGCTCTTGTACCATTTTACTTTTCCGGCATTGGTACCCATTCGCCCAAACGTACTCATTCTTCCAAGGCGCCCCATGGTAGCCACGCCATAAAAAGAAAAGGCGGCAAGCACAACTTCGACAGCGGCTCCCGTTCCTGACATCAGATTTTCAATTGAGTAAAAGAGGTCTTCGGCCTCACAGAGCATTGAGTCTTGCATTCCCCCACTAGTGCACCTTTGCAGGGTATTGTTAAATTGCCAGAGACTTGCAAAGTTGGCTGTGAAAAACCGTGCTCCCGCTTGTTGATTCGCTCTTTCGTCAGTTACATATTGAAAAGCCACACAATAGTCGCCACGAGTCTCTCGAGGTGCTGTTTCAATAATTTGCGCAGCCGTGGATTTAAAGTCTGAAAGTGCGTAGAGATTTCCGCCACTTTCGTTTTGCGATTGAAGTTCTTGATTGAGGTCAAAAATAGTTTCTTTTGCTATTCGAAGACCTCGCTTCATGTCCTCTCGCAGAACTTGAATTTCGTCTCCGCCTTGTGGACGAGCGACTTCTTCAGGGCGATCCTCGGCTACGACTTCAGCGTCGGGTCCTAAGGCAGTTTCCTCGGCCGTTTCTTCGGGAAGTCCTTCGGCCATGGCAGGCGCAATATCAGTACCGACAGGACCATTCATATAGCGTAAGACTGGGTATCTGTAGAAGATACTCTTATAGCCCTCTTTGGCCTCCAAAGTGACATCTTCAATGATATCCTCAATGACGTTATCAATTTCATTTTCAGATTCAAGGTCGAGACCCGCACAGTCTGTCTCAGCCACTCTTTGGGCCTCAAGCGCTGCCGCTGCTTCCGCCTGGGCCTCTTCGTCCATTTCAGCCCAACCCTCAATAGCCTCGAGATCTTCTTGAGTAATTTCAACTTGTATGGGCCTACGAAACTGACAGGTTCCTTCAGTCAATGCGAGCTGCGCTTGTAATTTACTTAAAAAAGCTCTTACAGCTAGAGATTTCTCATCTTCACTCATCGCACCCATTTGACCAAATCGCCCTCTTTCACCCGCAATTGTTGGAGCGAGAGTTAAAGTGCCGGTGAAAACATCTAAGAAGCCATCCCCTTGATGAATGTCGTGGGAGAGTTCTTCGGGTAGAAGACAACTTGAATCTGCAGTTAATCTTTCGGCAAAACTATTTAGGGCGTCATCGGCTAGAGATTGATTTTCGATAAGGTGGTTTAAAAAGTCAGAAACGGAATTACAGCTCGTATTCAATTCAATTTGGGCCATCCCATTAAGAATGCGCATGGCTTTGTAAAAAGCTAGATAGGATTGCTCCTTCGGGCGAACGCGCTCGCAAGACTGGGGATCATTGTTTTCATAACAACTCACAAAATCCAGATGGGTTTGATCGGCGGCATTAGTAGCGCGCAAAGTGACTTCTAATAAATAGTCATTGACGAGTGTGTAGAGCTCTAGCCCCGCGTACATCATAGCACTTATGCGATCATTATGTGTCGGCATATTGGGATTATATCCGTCATAGTCTTCTTCAGAAATACCGTAGTGTGCGAGTTCATCCGTTGTATAGCCATCCCACTGATTTCGTTCCCAGCGAGGGAGTGTGTGCATGGTTTCTAGGTCCACTTGCATGGCATGGGGGACGCGGTCTTGGGGTTCTCTAAGGGACCAGAAAATTCGATCAAAGGGAAGGTGTTCTGTATTTATGAGGTCTCTCGAATCAAAGGTATAGGCGTTACCCAAGCGTTGATCTTGGTAATAGGTCATTAGTGGCTCTGAATCAGTACTTTGACAAACGGGGTACTGATCGGCGATTTCCAGTTCGTTATACTGTAGGGGGCGTCTTTCTATATAATCATAAAGATACTCAAAGTGAGTTTGCTTTTGCGTAAGAATGTGAACAAAGTCTTCTCGTGCTGTTGCATTGTAAGGACCAGATCCGCCGAGGTAGCGCTGATTCATTTGGCTCAAAAGTCCGGGGCCCGCTTCGACAGGGGTTGCGTCGGCGTTCGGTAGATATTGTCGGTAGAGATCGTTATAATAGTCAATATCTTGCCCGAGCCTTGGCAGAGCGATTCCGTTTCCGGAAAAATGATATTCAGGTAAATAAGTCTCGCTAGCAATTTCTGGGTCGAGTTCCTCGGTTTCGGGGTCAGCACCATCAATTATTTGGTCTACGATTTCTGGGGCATCGGCCACAACCGCTTCTGGAGGAGCAACTTCTTCTTCGGCAGGAGCATAGAGTTCGGGGTGGGTGTCTTCTACTTCCGCTTCTTCTACAGGACCCGCTGGTTCGGGCAGTCGCTCGGATCGGCTCGGTTCCTCTTCTTCTTCGAGAGGATCTGTTTCGACAAGGGAATTGTCGGGATCATACTCAACGACATCCTCTTCAATAACTTCTGGCTCAGGGGTGGGGTGAGATTCAGCGGCTTCGCGAACTCGTCTTAAACTATCGAGATCATCATCCACAGGAGTGATTCCAGCGGTGGCATCTACAGGAGAGTCGGAGAGGAATTCGCTTTCCTCTTCAGGGGCAATTTCTTCATCTTCATTTTCCTCTGGTACTACTTCTTCTTCTTCGACTTCTGAGGCCCTGAGGTCTTCTACAGAGATGATTTCATCAGGATCGAGTAACAATCGTTTATGGGGACGCAATTTGCCCTCACAAGCTGTGAACAGGGGCAAAAAGGCCAATAAAATCAGGGTGTAAAACATTTTACTCGATCTCATGCCCAGTTTAATTGCAATCACCATTCCGAAATGTTTCAAAATGAGACTCTGTGTAATTAGACATTCAAAATGAGGTCTCAGTGAGGGTGGTTGACCAAGTGATAAATCTGGTGATCTTATCAATATATTAGAAAGGACTTCCAATGCTGATTAACTGGCTAGATTCCGAGCGATGGTACGACCTCAACGAAACTTTGAGCAAAAAATTGAATCGCCCAGAGACTGAAGAGGTTAGAGTTTTCGCTGGTCTTTCTATCGGGCTTCTTGAAGTCTTGCTTGGACTTATTCGCCTGTTTCCACATAGAAAGCTCATTGCCATTGATCGAAAGCAGTCCCCTTTTTTTGAAGCCATTGCAATCGAAGCATCAAAGCAGGGGCTAAAAGTACAAGACCTATCTGCACTTCAAGGCGAGGAGTTAAGCGGTTTCTTTAAGGACAATAAAAGGGATCTTTTACTCAGTCTCTGCTCTTCAGCGGATCCTTGCACGTCTGAAATTTTTGACGCCTCTAGGGACTATCAGAAACTCAGTAACGACCATAGGATTTTCTGTATTCAGACCCATCACTTTTGGGAAGAACCATTGGATTCTGTAAAAATTGGGACTCGCGAAGTTCACATGTTTTCATACGGAGCTGAAAGCTGTATCGGTCTTATGGGCAAGAAGTTACAGATTAAGGATGTATTGCACCCGGCTTTGGATTGGTCAAAGAGCCACTTAAGTGATTGGATTGCATTTTTATCCGACTGCCAGCAAGATCGACAAAAGGTAGAATCTTTTGAAGCTCAGTTGCGGGATCATAAACTTCTCAAGGACAATGCTCATCGTTTTTATGACCGGTCACTTCTCAGTTTTGATAAAGTCGACGGTTCATTTTTAATCTCTGAACTTCAGAAAAAGTTCCCAGATACGCAAATAGAGACGTCTTCTTTGTGTCAGTGGAAAACTCCAAGACTATGGGACTATTTATTAAAACGTGGATTTAGTGAGACTCAGTTGCGGGGACTATTAGTCATACCCCTTGCGGAAGTGAGCGATCAGCTCGCCACTGAGTTACAAGCGAGTTATAAAAACTGTCTAGGGCGACAGGGTCTTACTGAGTCAATTCAGCCCTAAAATACTCATAGGTTTTTTCGAGCCCATCTTTCAGAGAATATTGGGGTTTCCAGCTCAAAAGTGATGAGGCCTTAGAAATATCTGGTTTTCTCAGCTTAGGATCATTTTCTGGAAGCTCTTGAAAGATGAGTTCATTTTTACTACCGCAGACTCTCTGAACCGAATCCGCAATATCTAAAATTGTGGTTTCAAATGGATTCCCGATATTAACGGGTTCAGAGCAGTTACTTTGCATAAGCTTGAAAATTCCATCTACAAGATCAGTGACGTAGCAAAGGCTTCGTGTTTGCTTACCATCGCCATAAATAGTGAGGCTCTTTCCTTGGATGACTTGAGAAAAGAAATTGGGAATAACTCTGCCATCATCCGGTCGCATACGCGGGCCATAGGTATTAAAGATTCGAACAATGCGAACATCAACCCCATGCTCTCTTTTGTAAGCCATGGATAGAGCTTCGCCGAATCGTTTTGCTTCGTCGTAACAGCCCCGCTCTCCGGCGCAGTTAACGTTACCAAAGTAATCCTCTTTTTGCGGGTGCTTTTCGGCATCCCCATAAACTTCTGAAGAGCTGGCAAAGAGGACTTTCGCTCCCGTTCTTTTGCCGAGTTCTAAGAGGTTTTTATGTCCTTGCCCAGAGGTTTCTAGAATATAGATGGGCATGGTTTTAAAATCTACGGGAGATGCTGGAGAGGCCATATTGTATATCTCATCGAATGGTCCCTTGAGATAGCTGAGGTCATCAGCGATGTTCCCTTCGATAAACTGAACACCTTTTTCGATAAGGTGGGTGATATTTTTTTTACGGCCTGTTACCAGACTGTCTAGAATGACAACTTCATAGTTTTCGTCAATCAGGCGATCACAAAGGTGACTGCCAACAAAACCTGAACCTCCGGCAACAAGAGCTCTTCTCATCAGTGATTTTCCTTTTGTGTGAGAACCTGACGGCCAATACAAAAATAATTAAATCCCATATCTTTCATTTTGTTGGGATTATAAACATTTCGTCCATCGAAAACATTGGGTTCTTTGAGCAATCTTTTCATTTTATCAAAGTCAGGACTTCTAAACTCATTCCACTCAGTAATTAGCATCAAAGCATCTGAATTTTCGATAGCCTGGTCAGGATGATCGCAGAGTTCAAAATTGTGAGGAATAGCTTGGGGAGCCGTTTCGTGGGCAACGGGGTCATAGGCTTTAACATTGGCCCCCGCCTGTACAAGCTTTTCAATAATGTAAATCGAAGGGGCCTCACGCATGTCATCAGTTCTAGGTTTAAAACTGAGTCCCCAAATACCGATAGTCTTTCCTTTGATGTCACCAAAATGGGAAAGGAGCTTTTCGAACAAGAGTGTCTTTTGCAAATCGTTGACTTGGTCAGCGGCATCGACGACAGACATTGGGATTTTGTTTTCTTTTCCTGTATAGACCAGTGCCTTTACATCCTTTGGAAAACAGCTTCCACCGTAGCCTACCCCTGGATAGAAAAAGGCGGGATTAATTCGGTTGTCTGAAGTAAAGCCCTTTCTGACTTCATCGATGTCGGCTCCAACTTGATCGGCAAGTTTTGCCAACTCATTAACAAAACTTATTTTGACCGACAAAAAGGCGTTGGCCGCATACTTGGTCATCTCCGCCGAAGCATTACTCATAAATAAAATGGGGTTTCCGTTTTTTACAAAGGGCGCATAGAGCTCTCGCATGCTCTCTCGGGCATCTTCGCTATCTGTTCCGATGACCACGCGATCGGGTTTGAGGAAGTCATCAATCGCCGCCCCCTCTTTTAAAAACTCAGGATTGTTAATGATCGTCATTTCAAATTTACTGTGCTCTTTGCAGAACCCTTTAAAATATTTAGCTGTCCCAATGGGGACAGTGCTCTTTAGGACAATTTTTTTAGGACCATTTGCAAATTGACATATAGACTCCACAACCTTTTGCGTTGGTCCCATGTCGGCGCTTCCATCCTCTTTTTCAGGGGTTCCCACGGCAATAAAAATAACTTCAGTATCTTCAATGGCTTTTTTTATGTCGGTCGAAAAGGTCAGACGTTTTTTCGCCGTTCTAAGGATATCTTCAAGGCCGGGTTCATAAATCGGAACGCCACCATCGTTGAGTTGTTTAATCTTATTTTCATCTCGGTCCACACAATGAACTTTATGGCCTGCGTCAGCAAAACAGACGCCTGCGACGAGTCCTACATAACCGGTTCCGATGACTGAAATTTCCATGGATGCTTCCTTGGCAAGTACACTTAAAGGCCGAATTATCATGGGAAAAATGCCAAAACAAGCACTTATCAATGCACTCAAAGTCTTTATTGCACTTGGCCTCATATATTGGCTAGTCACGGCGGGAATTCTCGACTTTGAAAGTTTCAAAAAAGTTATGCATCCAACCCCAATTATTGCTGGATTACTTCTAGAGATTTTTGCGATTTTCTCAAATAATTGGCGCTGGCTCATTCTCCTTCGCGCTCGTGGAATTAATAGCACTCACCGAGAAACCATGAGCCTCTCGCTGATCGGTATATTCTTTAATTTTGCCGTGCCCGGTGGGGTCGGTGGAGATTTAGTAAAAGGTTTTTATATCGTTAAGGACTACCCAGAAAAGAAGCTTGATGCTGCCCTCACGGTTCTCGTCGATCGAATTGTGGGCTTGTTTTCGATGCTCACATTGGCCCTTTTTGGCTCACTCTTTATCTGGAGCACAATGTCACGAAGTAGCGCTCTAATGACGACCATGGGATTTATCCTTTTGATGTGGCTGGGGATTTCCGTCTTCTTTGCTTTAGCGCTTCACCCGCGCATTGGTAAAAGTGCAATGATCCCCAACTTACTGCAAAAACTTCCGGGCGGGGAGATTTTCAAAAAACTCTTCGGTGCCATTTGCGCCTACAGTGATCACAAAAAAGAACTGGGTTGGGCTTTTTTACTGAGTGCCCTAGGCCAGCAAGCCCATATTTTTATTGGGATTATGATTGGATACTATTTAGGTCTCGATCTCTCCATTTGGTTTTATATTTGTTTGGTTCCAATCGGCATAGTTTCCAGTATTTTGGCGATCGTGCCCGCTGGAATTGGCGTGGGGCAGGCTGCTTTTTATTTTCTATTTAAGTTTCACTCCGAAGAAGCCGGGCAAATTGGCGCCATCATCGCAACAGCTTTACAAATTTTTCTTTTTGCATGGGGCCTCATTGGAGCGGTACTCTATTTACAACGTAAAAAGCCCAAACAGTTGGAAGAGGTTAGTCTGTGATTGATGCTCGCACTAAAATGCTAACAGCGACGATTTCTAAGCTCTACCGCCGAGGGGCCGAGGGGAATATCCGTCGGATTTTACAAAAGACTCATACGGCCGATATCGCTGCTTTGTTAGAGGCATTAGATACCGAAGAGCGTCTTTCAATCTTTCAGCTCGTTCATGATCTCGACCAAAAATCGCAAATCGTTGCCTATCTCAACGAAGATCGGCAAGAAGAGATCCTTTCTGTTCTGGATACTGCTGAAATTGAAAAAATTGTTTCCAATATGGAAAGAGACGATGCGGCCGACTTACTAGGCCACCTTCCTGACGATGTCTCTAAGAGAATTCTCAATGCTATGGTTCAAGAGGACTCAGAGGAGGTCGAAGAACTCATGGGTTACCCAGAGGATTCCGCTGGCGGAATCATGAGTTCCGAAGTGTTAGCCATGAAAGAAGAGATGACGGTCTCTGATGTGGTGAAGGCAATTCAAAAAGAGGAAGAAGATCTCATCGCTTTCTATATTTATGTGGTGAACGACTCTGAGCAGCTCGTTGGAGTTCTCAGTTTAAAGCAACTCTTGTTGTCCCGACCGAGTATGAAGCTCAAAGACATTATGTCGACGGACATCATCACCGTTGCTCTTTCGACGAACCAGGCAGAGGTGGCGCGAATCGTTGAGCGCTATGACTTTTTATCGTTACCAGTTGTTGATGAATCGAATAAACTGGTGGGTGTGATTACAGTCGATGACGTCATCGATGTCATTCGCGAAGAGGCTGAAGAAGACTTCTTAGCCATGGGACGAGCTGGTTGGACCGGAGACGCGGATATTATGGGGCTTATCAAAGCTCGTTGGCCTTGGCTCGTATTATCTTTTATTGGTTCGAGCTTTTGTTTTTCTCTGATTTTCTTTATTACATTTTTTGGGCAGACCCATCTTAAAGAAAACCTTTGGTGGTTGGTCGCAGCCTTCGTGCCTATTATTTTAGTTGTTGGGGCGACAGCCGGTCACCAGTCGGCAACCTTCGCTGTTGGTATTTTGCGATCGCGAGCCGATAACAATTTATCTCCATCAAAACATATACTCAAAGAAATGGCGGTGAGCGGCCTCTTTGCCTTAGTTTTTTGTAGCATCGTAGTACTTACTGGCTTTTTTGTTTTCGATCTCGTTTCTTTAGCCTGGATTCTTGGCTTATCCTTAAGCTTTCAGATTATTTTTTCGGTGGTACTCGGTAGTTCGATTCCCTTTTTACTCAAACGTTTGGGATTGGACCCAACAGTCGCCTCAATGCCATTGTTGACTGCCATAGCGGATATTTCAGGAATTACTGTACTGTTTGGTTCTAGTCAGATCTTTCTCGATACTTTGATTTAATGGAAAAAAGTAAAGTCATTATCCTTAAAAAAACGAAGCACGGTGAGTCTGATCTGATTCTCCATGCATTAAAACCCGATGGCTCGAAGATCTCCCTTTTTGCTGGGGGAGCCTTGCGCAGTAAAAAGCGTTTTGGTGGAGGAATACTTGAACCCACCCATTATTTAGAAGTTCATTTTCAAAAGCCTACGCGCTCAAGGGACTCAACTCTTTACACTTTGAAAGAAGCCAAGCTCCTCAAGGACTTTGCGAGTCTTCGCAGTGACCTCGATCGCTTAGAAATAGGACTTTATTTTGTAAAAATTCTTTATCAACTCTCCGCAGAAGACACTCTCGATTCCCATGGTCTATTCAACCTCCTTGGAAATGCATTAAGTGCCGCCCAGTCTTCGGAAGCATTAAAGTTACTACGCCTTCATTTTGATATTAAGTTACTCGCGCAACTGGGTGAAATTGAGCCGTTTGATGGAGCTGAGCAGTTTTTACATATCCCAGTCTCTGAGCATCTACAGATTGAAATCTCTGACGCTAAGAGACTCTATCTCCAGGATCAAATTAAATATCAAATAAACCGAAGCCTCAGTGATCGCAATCTAGATATTGAACATTCGAATTAATGAGGTTTAATCGAAAACGGGTAGGGGCTCTTAGTTAGCCCCTGAATGATAATTATTCTTTAAAAATTAAAGCTCCAACTATTGAGGATCGTCATTTTATTGTATGTATTGTCATCGATATTGGAATCATTGATGGTGTAATTAATATTAAGACCACCATTCCAATGCTCGCCAAACTTTTTGTTGAGTCCCGCAGTGATGGCGTAATTGAGGTCCCCTCTATTGTTAGCATTCTCCGTGTAGTTGAGGGTATAAAGTGAAGCCCGCGAATTAAACGTTGTCTCCCACTTCCACTTAAAGAGGTAGGTCACGGCTAGATCAAGACGAATATACCTTAGGTTTTTTCCTGTAGCCGCATTATGGGTCAAGCTCAGTTCGGGAATGAGAATGCGTCCCTTTTCTTTATTCATAACGACAATATTGTTGTAGGTGACTTTTGTTTTTAGAGCATCTCCATCATTATCTCCGGTTGAAGAATCTAATTTTGAAAGGTCGTAACGAAATTTGATATTTAAAGATGTAAACCAATCCTTAGACATCACTAGAGTGTTATTGAGGGCAATAATAGGTGAGCCGAGTATTTCTTTGTACTCACTATCTTCGGCACTCATATAGATTGTTTCGTAGGCCGGGGCCACGGTAAATTTGTAGCCCTTTTCCCAAAGAGTTGATTTAAGAGTGTAGGGGAGGCTCAGGTTGACGAGCGTCGGGTCAGTATCTCTAAGAGTTTGGTTACTACTGAAATCAGGTTCGACCGTATAAAGGTTAAAGAGGCTGAGTTGGGTTGCAAACTCTTTTTTCTTATCTTTGATTGGCCTGTACTGAACTCCAAATTGAGTGAGGAGGCGAACCCCTTCAATGTTCGATGCAACCCCTTGGTCACGGGAAGAATCCGAAGAGAGAGTAATGTTAGAGTCATAGATGAATCCAACAGCTCCAGAGTACTTCCACCTTCTCGCGAGTTCGGCCTCATAGGCTCTCGCACGTATAATTTGCTCAATAAACTTTTCGGCCCGCTCATCGAGTTTTGGATCTTTCGAGGTATTGAGTACGGTTTGGAAGGCTTCGGTAGCTGGATCCCATTCCTTTTTCTGAATAAGGATAATTCCCTTATAAAAGGCGGCAGAAGGCGCGAGGGGTTGAAGTCCCGATTTGATGGTTTTATCAAGGGCTGTAATTGCTTTAGCGTTGTCTTGAAGACGATAGTAGTTGAGACCTTCAAAGAATGATTTTTCGGCGGGATTGACGGAATCATCTTCGACGAGTCCGAGTGCCACAAGTGACCGGTTAAATTGATCGGTTCGATAGAGACTAACCCCGTACTGAAACATATATGATTTGTTTTCTGGATCGAGTTCCAAACTCTTATCAAAAAGTTCAACGGCCTCTTTAAAGCGTCCATCTTTAAAGGCCGCAAGAGCTTGATCGGCAAAGTTCTTTGCTTTGCGCTTTCTCTTTTCTCGTTCTGCTTTGTCGAATGCTCTTTGTCTTGCGAGGCGTTCAATCGCTTTTCGTCGTTCAACCTGTTCGAGTCGAATTCGCTCAGCTTCGGCCCGGGCGGCAGCGGCCATTTTTGCGAGTTCTTTTGCCTTTTCTGCGGCGTCAATCGCGGCTTGGTCGATAACTTCTTTTTGCTCAAGACCTTCGTTATTTTGTTGTTGTTGAAGAGTAACGTTTTGTTTTTTTCTAAGTTCAATCTCTTGTTTGAAGAGTTTAAGGGCATCCTTGGCTTGAGCCCTTGTATCGTAAAGTTCGATAACCTGAAAACCATCGGGTTCTCTGCGCAAGATAAAAGGGCGTCGTCTCAGTTTTTTGGAGGCGATGAGCTTCTGTAATTTTTTAATCCCATCTTTTGTGCGAAGTAGATTTTGTGGAGGGATGTAAAACTCGGCTTTGATATCATCGATCTGCGCCCAAGAAATTGAATAGACTCCGGCAAAGATAGAGGAGTCAGGTTCAGTTTCTTGAAGAGAAATTTGCACGATGCGCCCCGAAGCCCCATCTCTTAAAAGGACTGAAGCTGAATTTATTCGCGTACTATCGGTATTCCACTTTGGGTAGCCGTATTGGAGCCGGACCACATTACTGGTATTGATCGAAACTCGTTTCTTATTTTTTGACGACTCAGTGTTTTCACTATCGTCATCACTGAGGCTTGAAGTGGCCTCTTTGCTATCGGCATTCTTCTTGGCCGTTTTACTTTGCTCATTCGATGTTTCTTTTGAGGTAGCTTCTTTGCTATCGGTACTCGCTTTGGACTCTTCTTGGTTTGATTGATTTTCTTTTGGCTTATTGTTTTCTTGGGCATTGATATGCGTAGAGAAAATGAAAAGGAATAAAAGGCAGCAGAAGAATTTTAAGCGTGTCTTCACCGGTGAGCTCCAAGGCTGTGTAAACTAATGTTATCTCTATTATTTTGTATTATTTGCGCGTCTTCGGCTAGGTTCTCAGGACCTATTAGAAAGAGAATCATCCTTTGTCTAGCTCTTCGAAGGTCTTAAAAAAAAAGGCCCTTTAAAAAGGCCTTTCTTGTGTTTCATAATTTTTCGAATCTATGTGTCATATGAGTTGAAACTCTGACTAAAGTTCGATGAATTAGAAAATATTAGTTCCCACATTCTCCAGCTGTGTTTTCAAAGCAGACGTCGATCTGCAGGTTGGTAAAACCAGTGATCGTCCCAATGTCATTTTGGGTATCATCGATGACGCGAGTAGGGTCATCAGTAATTACTCCAGCCACATCGTCAATGCGGGTAAAGTCATCGCCAATTGGGATGTTATCGATATCACCCACTTCAAGTTCAGGCTCTTTAAAGTCACCACAGAACATACAGCCACCGGCAGGATCACCACCAGGAATCGCTGCTGGTCCTCTCGGAGGTGGGTTGCCATCTATTGGCGGAGCATTGATTGGTTGTGGTCCCCTTGGACCACCAGCTACAGGGGCTGGGCCCTTAGATCCACCATTGGCAAGGCTTGGGTCTTTTCTTTCGCCATCAGTTGGCTCTCCAGAGCGATTGTCACCAACGGCACCATCATCGCCGGGCGCGCCTTCACCGGCGTCACCACCTTCGTCACCATCTGGGATACCATCATTGTTCCGATCGACGATGGCACCGGTACCTCCACCGCCGCCGTTGTTTCCAACCCGTGGTCTTCGTCTTCGATCAGGACCTTGAGCATCTCTTCGGCCACGATCGTCGCCTTCCCGTGCATTGGGTTCCTTCTTATCTCCATCATTTCTCGCATTGCCGTCTTTTTTGTCTGGATCATTTTTGCCAGCATCATCTTGGCTTTTACCATCGTCGGCAGGCTCTCTTTTGTTTGGATCCTTTTTCTCAGGTCGTCTTCTTTGACCCTCGTCGTTTCTCGCTGTGCCCTGATCCGCAGAATCGGCCTGGGTTTCTTGATTGAGCTGTTGAAATTCGGCTTTTGGAACTTGAATTGGAGGAGCAGGTGGTTTGTTCAAAGCAATTCGAGTTTTTTGTCCGGCTCCGACCATCACTGGGTTTTTAAATTCGAAGCCGTTTCCTGTCGGTTGTCCCACTTCGACCTGACCTCGAAAGGTAACGATCTCCGAAGGGGCTCCACCCTGAGGTTGTGATGTTAAAAACTGAGTTCCTCGAACCCCTGCCACTGCCGATTTGGTTTTTACTCGGAACTGATTCTTCTTCGAGTTATCGTAGGAGTCTTTTTTCAGATTTGCTCTGAGTTTTCCGTAGATGACATTAATCAAAACTCGTTTTTTATTCTTATCTTCTTTGTCAGTCTTTAAGTCTTCGATAACCAATTTGGAATTGGGCGAAATATGGATTTCATCTTGCGTAGGCATTTTGATCAGAGCTCTTGAATTTGCATCTGTGACTACCGTTCCTCCAGAACAAATTCGCGCTCTTTGCCGAGCTCGTTTCATTCTTTTAGCGCCCTTTCTTTCGAGATACTGAACTTTCCCTTTTACGACGTGGAAAGTTCCGCAGGAACTCTTAAAGGCTTCGGCGGTTTTTGGTAATAGAAACACAAAACTCAAGGCAATAAGGTATTTCATGGATACTCCTACAACGTACTTCTATTAGTATTTTCGGCTCTTTAAGGGGGGAGCTTGATCGTTTATAGGAGAGTTAGAGCAAATGTTTAGAAAACTTAAGAGTCCAGTTCAATGCTCTCGAAAATGATCGTTTCAGAACGGGGAAGTGTTGGGAATTGAAACAGGAGAGCTCGAAAACTAGACTCGAGCCTCTGTATGGTTTTGAGAATTACAGTTATTGAGGATGAAGTCAGTGGCTTCAACCAGCCCCGGAACGAAGGCTTCGGGAGCATCAAATTGAGAGTCCTGAGGTGTTTCCACTCCTTCAAGAAGTATACTTTTTAGTCCCGCACGGTGGCCTGCTTCGACATCAGTCATACGGTCACCAATCATCCAGCTACCTTCTCGCTGTAGAGAAAAATCATTGATCCCTTGATCGATCATCCCGGGACTTGGCTTTCTGAAAGGGTGATTGCTTTCAACAAGATAAGGAGCGTAGTAAAACTGCAAAAACTCGATCCCTTCTTTGGCAAAGTCACGGGCTATGATTCTGTGGATTTCGTAGAGATTCTTTATGTCTACGATTCCCCGTGCGACTCCCGATTGGTTGGTGACGATAACAAATTGAAAGCCCGCATCTCGCAAGCGCTTGAGAGATTCAAAGGCTCCCGGGAGATACTCAATTTGCGTGGGATCATTGAGGTAGATTTTATCGATAATAATTGTACCATCGCGATCGAGAAATATGGCTTTGTTATTACTCTCACCCATAATGATAGTCCTTCGTTGAATCTAAGCCCCAACTTAGTCGATCCCGATTGAAGGGGCAAGACAGGACTCTATTTGCTGGTTTTCTTCTTGTTGCTGCCGAGAGGGTGGTGGGTATCGAGAACCTGAGCCAGGTGGTCCCGGTCTAAATGGGTGTAGAGCTGGGTCGTCTGCAGGCTATCGTGACCAAGAATCTTCTGAAGAACCCGCAGATTGGTTCCGCTGGTCAGCATCTGGGTGGCAAAGGAATGTCTTAGGGCATGGGGGTGGAGCGGTCTGGTGAGGCCCGCTTGAGCCCCACGGTCTCTCACGATTTGATAAGCCTTGCGGCTGTCGAGGGCACTTTCTCCGAAGAGATATTGTGTCTTGCCGAGAGATTGTCGGAGATTTTTCAAGGGAGTGATGAGAATCTCAGGAAAATAAACTATGCGCTCTTTAGCTCCTTTGCCCTGTACCTTGAGCTGTCTGCGCTTGAGGTCGATATCCTTCCACTGGAGGGCCCCAGCCTCGCTGACTCGCAGCCCGCAGCCGTAGAGTAGGAGAATCAGGCTGAGATCAAACCACCTTCTTTTGTCATCGGAGTCGTCTTTAAAGCTATTGATCAGGGCCACGGATTCGTCCACTGAGAGGAAGTGGGGGAGTTTCCGGTTGGTTTTTGGCAGGGGTATTTTCTCGGCCAGGGGCTCGTTGATCACTTCGTATTCAAAGCACCAGCTGAGAAAACTTTTCAGGCAGGCAGCCTTACGATTTCGTGAGGCCGAAGAGAGATCTCGCCAAGAATGGATGGCTTTCATTGAAATCTCTAATAGTGCACTTTCTGAAAAATTATGGGGTTTCACAGTGGAACCAGACTTTTTATCTATATAATGTACGAATTTAATGGGGTGACTTGGTCCCACTCGAATTTTCCTAGAACGTTTAGTGCAAAAACTTGCGATAAATCGCTGATATAGGCCCTGATCGTATGTCTTGAAGCACCCCTCTGAGCCTGTAAATAATTCAGGAAGTTTGTAATAATTTCAGGTGTTTGAGGAGGTCGCGTAGACCGTCTATTGCTGTCTTTATCATGAAACATCTTCACACCCATAAAAAAACTGCTTGCACGAATTACAAGGCCTTGTTACAACGCAACGCATCAGCACGGGGCACAAAATTGGAACCAGTGCTGCGGGGTAACAATTAACTTGAACGGAGAGGCGGTACACATGTCACAGATAGATAATCCATCTATTCTGCCACCTAGTCAAAATCCAGTTGCTAACTTTTTTGACCAGGTCAGACCATATGACACGAATACTATTGTTTACAAATCTGAGGTTATGAGACAACTCATGAAAATGGTTGATCGCGTAGCCCCTTCAAACGCTACGGTATTGATCCTTGGTGAGAGCGGAACGGGTAAAGAACTTATTGCTCGCGCCATCCACGAGAGATCTTCTCGTCGTAACAAACCATTTGTTGCGATCAACTGTGGTGCTTTGCGGGAAACTCTTTTAGAGTCTGAGCTTTTCGGACACGAAAAGGGCGCTTTCACAGGTGCTTACTCTAAAAAGATCGGTCTTGCAGAGGCAGCTAACGGCGGAACTCTTTTCTTAGACGAAATCGGTGAGCTCACTCCTGGTATCCAGGCTAAGCTTTTAAGATTCGTACAAGAAGGTGAGATCTACAGAGTGGGCGGAAAAGACCCAATCAAAGTAGATATCCGATTGATTTCTGCAACTAACAGAGAACTTGATGTTGAAGTTGTTAAAGGAACTTTCAGAGAAGATCTTTACTACAGAATCAACACAATCAGTGTTCAATCTC
>JAUHWN010000232.1 GCA_030424665.1 Bdellovibrionia bacterium
TGCCGTTAACTTCATGCTGAGTGAAATCTGGCTCTTCTCGGTATCTACCTCGAGCACCTTAACTTGAACTTGATCTCCGGGATTAACCACTTTTCTCGGGTCATCGACAAACTGATTAGAGATTTCAGAAATATGAACGAGGCCATCCTGATGAACGCCGATATCAACAAAGGCACCAAAGTTAGTCACATTTGTCACAATACCATTGCAGATCATATCTTTTTTAAGATCGGACACTTCGTTGATATCTTCTCTAAAAGAAAAAACTTTGTAAGGGTCACGCGGATCTCTTCCCGGCTCCTCAAGTTCTTTAACAATATCGTCAAAGGTAAATTCACCGATAAGCTCAGCCCACTTGGTTCTCACCTCAAGAAGCTTCTTCGCTCCAGCGCCCACTAAATCAGAAACATTGACTCCGAGATCTCCCGCCATCTCTCGTACAGCTTGGTATCGCTCAGGATGGACACCGGTCTTATCGAGAAAAACTTTACCTTCTAGAATCCTCAAGAATCCGGCAGATTGCTCAAATACTTTTGACGAAAAGCGGGTTACGTTCATCAACTCATCTCTTTGTGTGAAGAGACCATTCGTCCTGCGATAGTCGACGATATTCTTAGCCAAAGCGGGACCGATTCCAGAAACGTAGCTGAGAAGAGATGCTGAAGAGGTATTCAGATCAACACCAACCTTATTCACACTACTTTCAACCACTTCTGTGAGTTTCTTTTTTAACAGACTTTGCGAGACATCGTGCTGATACTGACCGACACCAATGCTCTTTGGTTCGATTTTAACCAATTCCGCCAACGGATCTTGAAGTCTTCGGGCAATAGAGATGGCACCACGAACTGTAAGGTCGAGATCGGGAAACTCTTCTCTTGCGACTTCTGATGCCGAGTACACACTCGCTCCAGATTCACTAATAAGAATGACCGGAATATCCCGTGCGAGTTCCTTTAAAATTTCTCGCAAAAACTTTTCAGCTTCTCTTCCACCTGTTCCGTTACCGACAGCAACTGCTTCAATTTCGATTTGCTTGAGAACATCTTCAAATAGTTTTATGGCGCGCTCTTTAGCCTGATCCCCTTGGATATGGAGAACAGTATGAGAAATATAATTCCCCTGCTTATCTGTAAGCGCTACCTTACATCCCGTTCGAATACCAGGATCTACACCTAACACACACTTATTGCCAAATGGACTCGCCAATAAAATCTTTCGTACATTTTCTGCAAAGACGTCTATGGCGACGAGGTCGGCTTTTTCTTTGAGTTCCGAATGGATCTCATTAGTAATCGATGGCATCACGTGGACATTAAGAGAAGTTTTTGCGGCACTCTTTAAAACTTCATCTGCTATCGTATCTTTTTTAAGTACAATTTCATTTTGAAATTTATTGAGAAGAGCTTCATCGTCCCCTTGAATAGAAACGGCAAGCTCACCCTCTTTCCAACCTCTACGCATCGCCAAGTAACGGTGACTGGCTTTTCGCTCAAAAAGGTTTTTCACAGCTTCAGAATAGTCCTGGTACATTTCGTACTTAGAATTCGGCTTATATTTTTTGCTGGCTTTCGATACGACTTTACCTTCTTTATTGAGGTGGTCCCTTACAAAGTTTCGCAACTCGGTATTATTGTTAAGTCTTTCAACAATAATATCTTGCGCTCCTTTGAGGGCTTCGTCATAGGTTGCAAACTTTTTAGAAGGATTAATAAATTTCTTGGCCTCTACCTCGAGGGTCACTTCTGGCGTGACTTCACCTTTTCCGATTCCGAGTAACCAGTCGGCTAAAGGCTCTAATCCTGCTTCGCGGGCAATGGTCGCTTTTGTTTTCTTCTTTTTCTTGTAGGGGCGATAGAGCTCCTCAATTTCAGAAAGCTCCATGCTCTCTTCGAGACGTTTCTTAAGTTCAGGAGTTAGGTTACCTTGCTTTTCGACTTCTTCGAGGACAAAAGTCTTTCGCTTAATCACTTCGTTAAATGTTTCGAAGGAATCAATAACCGCTCTGATCTGCACCTCATCAAGATTACCCGTTTTTTCTTTTCGATAACGGGCAATGAAAGGAACTGTCCCACCGTCTTCGACCAAACTTAAAACTGCTTGGGCTGACTTGAGGCTAATCTCTGGGTTGCGTGAAGTAAAATAGGAATCAAATCTCTTATCCATCACTACATCCATATTTAATTTTTTAGAGGTGAATATTAGGCGTTAACATAGATAAATCTATTTATGACGATAAAGTATCAGACCATTTGTTGGGTCGTAGGGTGAAACTCCCACTGTCACTCGGTCCCCAACGACCACACGAATATTGAAGCGACGCATCTTACCGCATAAGCGAGCAATAATTTCCACTTCGTTTTCTAGTTGAATTTTGTAAATTCCGCCGGCAGCAACATCCACTACCTTGCCTTCTAACTGCGCTAAATCTTCTTTTGCCATAGGCTCACTTTTGTACGACAGATCACGTCGATTCCTCAAGTTATTTTCTAGTCACCGGAAAAAGTTTTTAGCTTTTATAGTTAGAAATAAGGAACTTAATTCCGTCCTTAAAAAGGACTTCAAGGCGATCATTGGTATTAGATAGTATGTATCCCCAACCCAAAACCTTGTGCTCAATAGGAGTCTTCGCCTCGTATTGCTCGCGCATATTATAGGCTAAAGGTTTAATTTTCTTAGATTTTTTATATGTCTGCAACCACTTCTGACCCATTTTAGTGAGCTTCTCTTGGGCCAAACCTTTGAGGTGCATTTCTGCCTCTTCCATGGCCTTTGAAGTTTTCACCTTGCTCTTTTCTTTAACTTTACCGGCAAGTTCAGATGACGCAGACCCCAAACTCATCGGAATTTCACGTACTTTTTTCTGGCGATTCACTTTCTTCAAAGAGCTCTTAGCGCGGCTTTCTTGGTTTTTCGAAACTCGAGGCTTCTTTGTAGCAGCTTCTTTGGTCTGAGCTGAAGAAACGGCTTTCTTAGCTCCTTTTTTGGGAGCCGCAGCTTTACTTACCGCCGTAGACTTAGTCGCTTTAGTTGCAGCCTTCGGGGCACTAGTGGTTTTCTTGCTCGTAGTTTTCTTACTCGCAACCTTCTTAGTCACCTTTTTTGTAGTTTTAGAGGCCGTGGCTTTCTTAGGAGCTTTTGTAGCGGCTTTTTTGGCTGGTTTTCGCGTAGCGGCTTTCTTTTTAGCCACCGTCTTTTTAGCTACTTGCTTCGTCGCCTTCTTTTTTGACGTCGTTTTTTTAGCTGAAGACTTCTTTTTTGTTGCCTTTTTGGTCCTAGCCATGGCCCCCTCCACATAAACTAATTAGATTTGTTAGTTCTAGGTTAATCTGTTTCTAAACACAAGGTTAATAAAGCTATTTTTTTATACAAATGGCATCTTGTGTAATAGGATGTCGAATTGTCTTTTAGAAGGGGAATTCCGTGTCGAGAAAACTACTCAAAACTGCAAAACTCGAAGACTTAACAGCTAACTATCCCGAGCATATTGCAGAGGTTCTCGGCGAAAAAAATTCTGAGGTTACTGACCTGATTCACCCCAATGAATCAAACCACCAAGCCATTTCATTTGTCACAAATCCCAAGTTTTTGAAAGACGCCATCGCTGGTGAAAAGGGAATACTCGTAGTATCGCAGGGCTCCAAGGTCGAAGA
>JAUHWN010000093.1 GCA_030424665.1 Bdellovibrionia bacterium
CCGACTGGCTCGCAGAAAAAGATTTTAGCTTAGTTCTTTCCTCGGGATATTTTGGTTTTTTTGCCCACTGTGGATTGTGGAAAGCCCTGCATGAAGAAGGCCTTAAGCCCGCTAAAATTTCTGGTTGCAGCGCGGGGGCCTTGGTTGGTGCGGCAATGGCCACGGGGGAAGCTCCCGATGGCTTCGTTGACCGATTGATGAGTCTTCGTCGCGGCGACTTTTGGGATCCAGCCCTGGGTGCTGGATTACTAAAGGGAAAAAAGTTTTTGGGCATTATGAAAGAACTGATACCGCAGAAATTTTCCGAGCTAAAGACGCCCTTTCAAGCTGTTGTATACGATTTAAAATCCCTGAAACTGATCGCGCAAAAATCGGGAGATCTTTTGCCCGAATACGTAGTCTCTTCCTGTCGTGTTCCGTTGATGTTTCACCCTGGCTATATCGATAATTCGATCCTGGTTGATGGAGGAGTTAAAGATAAACGAGCCTTTACCGAAGTTAATAGTGAAGAGAGAATATTCTCTCATTATTTACTATCTAAGGGGCAGTCCGTAGAATCCGGTAAAAAAGAAAATTCTAATTTCATGGGCGAAAACAAACACTGGCACTTTATCGATCACCTTCCGCGCGTTTCTCCATTTCATCTTCACCGTGGCCCCGATGCGTTTTACAGAGCCTATTCGGCAACAAAATCAGCGCTTCACGCAAAAATTAAAGATTAGTATTGGTCTCATTGCCGGGTTTAGTATTAGTTAGAGCTTGCTAAGCGCCAAATATTTTGTTTGCAATCATAGTAGTCGAAATTTTCCTTGTAGAGTTCGACCTCTCTCAGTGGAAGGAGAACGCGACGAACGAATTCGTCGGCACGATTACTACCCTTGTCTCCGGTGTGTCCAGTATTCGTGGTAAAGAAAAGAAATTCAGCGCCAGCCTTCTTTGCATACTCTCGCTGTAGAGGGAGTATGTGGCCATAGCAAAAATCATGATTTAGGTTTCTCGAAAATTGTCCGGCCTTTGAACGAAACTTTTTGAGAGTAGCGGATCGAAAAAGAAGGCGCCAGCCATTTTTCTCAAAATCGTCGCAGGGGTAAGCTCCGCTGACTGCGACGAGTTGATCCGCAAAAAGAACTCCCCACCACTGATCACCATCAAAGCGATTGACCTTCATTTGTTTTTCGGATGAATTATTTTTAATTCCATCATTAGAGCAGTTTTGATAAAATTGCTCTAAGATGCCTTTTGACTCACTCGACGGTTTTAATTTTAGTACTTCAAATGTATCCATAGATTTTAATCAATCTGTTTGGCGTTTGACTCCGCGTATAAGAGAGAAAGCTAAAACAATCGCTATTAGTCATGGTAGCAATGGTATTAGTCAAAGTGAAATCAATATTGCAGATTTCTTTTTATCCCAGGGTGCTGAAGTCGAGCTTTTCGATCACTTTTCGTCCTTAAAAATTGAAAAGCTGAACTGGGGATATTCTGATGAATATAAAGATCATTTTAATGTAAGCCTATGGGACTTCCTGCAATCTATCCCTGAAGGGGCGAGTCAGGCACAGATTCACTTAGGATTGAGTATTGGTGGTTATTTTGGACTATCAAGTCCTCTTAGTTTCGAGAGGGTTTTCGCTGTATACCCAGGAGTCTTGCCCCTTCACAAGGATTCTTTTTTCAAAAATCAAAATCGTGTTCACATTTTTCAAGCAGAACTCGACTCCTGGTCTAAATTACCAGCCGATTTAAAAAAAGAGTTAAAGGACTCACAAACAAGTATAATCAAACGGACTCACCATAGTTTTATGGCCCACGAAAAGGACAAAATTGCCAGAGTCATTTCTTTTGATTTTGAAAATCTCTTCGTCGAAAAAGATGTTTTAGAAAATCTATTTTTTGACTATGAATCATTTAAGAGTCGATCGAGCAAGTTCGCTCATATAGATGTTCTCTTAAAGTCTGACGAACCGGCCAGACAGGCCGTACTCAAACACGTTCTCAATTACCTCTAGATAAACTTTTGAATGATTTCAAAATAATTTCGGGTGAGTTCGGCTTCATTTCTTCCCTGGAGTAAAACCTGGAGTGAACGAGGTTTACTTTGAAGGTAGGCCTTTTGCGGAAGGGGATGGGGGTAGTTCTGGGGTAAAGCCTCTTGCGGAATATATTCTAGAATTGCAGAAAGGTTCCCTTCGTTGACAATTTCTGAGAGTTTCGTAGGAATCGCTCCCCATAGGCAATGGTTGAGGATATTAAGGGGAAGCCCATTGACCATGGACTCGATTAAATTATTATTATTCACGTGATCGATGAGGTTGAAAAAGTGTCCCATTCGCGGATTGAAATCGATCGCAAAAAACTCATCCCCTCGTTTATGCAGGTCTGGGCCAGCAAAGAACAATTCTTTAATTTTTAAAGATTCAAATAAAAAACTGAGGTAGGACTCAGCTTGGCGCTGAAATTCTTTGGGAACTTCGTCTTTTGCAACACTCATTACCAATAAATCCCCAAGAACCGATGGTGTTTCTTCTGAGTGGCAGAGCTCATTTAATTGAAGTTCAGGTGAATGAAAATCAGCACCTTCGATTTGTGAGTTAAAGCGTATAAGCTTCAAATAAAATGGAATGACAAGACCTTGCTTGCCAAAATAGCCTATGGGGCTATAAACCGGGCCGTCTGCCGGGATATACTTTTGAAAAAGCATGAAGTTTTTTTTGTTATTAAAGCGTTTTTTTTGAATTCCTTCGCGATTGAGCGTAAAGAACAGCTCCAAGGCGTGTCTTTTTTGGAGTTCCTCGCTGAGGTCTTCTCGGGAGTTCCAAAACGAGTAGTCGAGCCCCTCGAGCTGATTTTCGAGAAAGTAATTGGAGCCAGTACCAATACTTGGCTTAATAATAAAGCTTCCTTCTAGGCTCGAAAGGTCCGCTCTATTTCTCGCAATCGTCGTCGTGGGATGTTTAACGGGAGCATTATTTCGATTGAGGTAGTCGGCCAATAGAAATTTGTCAGATAAGACCTTTGCCGTTTCAAAACTTAAGTTATTTATGCCGTAGTGAGTTTCTAGCTGTGATTGCACGGGGAGGAGATTTTCGCTGACACAGAGAATTTTATCGCATTTTTTAATTTTGGCCGTGATCTCATCGATCTGAAAACTAGAGCTAATTAGAATTTCACTACATAGCTGAGTATAGGTTTTATGGGGACTGACTTCTTGATTAACCACGAGGACAATATCAAATTCATGCTCAAAGAAGTTAATAAGGGATTGAGATTTATTTAGTGAACGTTCGTGGGATAGGAGTAATAGTTTTTTCTTAGGAGCAGACATAATTTTTTACGAGTGTCTCATAGGTTTCAGTCGTAAATTTTAAAGTGATTACAAGAAAAGTGACGGGAGCGTCCATGGCAAAAACTGAGTGAGTCTTATTGGCATTAAAATAGTAAAGCTCTCCGTCGTAAAGATGAGTTAAAACTTGTTTTTCATAGCAAAACTTAAAACTATAGTAATCAGTATTCTGAACCATTCCGATCAATCGGATTTCGTCCTCATCGTAATTAAATTTACCAATGTCATAGTGTTCAGGAAAGTAGCCCCCTGGCTCAAGGCGTATAAAGTGGCAACGTCCGAGCCAAGGCAAATAGGGTTCTAAAATTTTCTGCAACTCTGGAGAGGCGTGATAAACGGGCGTCAAGCTCTTGAAGGATTGATTATTGTATTGCGTACCGTTTTCTTTATTGTATTCGTAGAGGCTGTCAAGATCGGGAACACCTGAGATTCCACCGTCGAGACTGGTCACGCTCAGACCATACCTATTCTTTAGTTTTCGAGGATTGTATATGGGCCACTGGTTTTCGAAACTTTGAATTTCCTCAGTCAACTTTTTGCAATCAAAATTGGGCAGTTTAAGCCAATCACCCATTGAATAAAGTCTTTGTAGGGCTTTCAGTTGTTTGAGATCAGTTTCCATTGACCCTCTTTTGTAAGAAGCTATAGTTGAACCACTCAGCTATAAGTATTGCTGAAGGGGTTTTAGCTGGCAACCGAGAAAGGTTTTTATTTTGCTTGAAATAGTGAATCGACTCAATCGACATACCAGCAAAAACACCAAGGGCTTCCTAGAGGCAAAAAGACTTTTAAAGGACTGGCTCTCCTGTTTGGTTTACGCCTATGGCAAACGCAGCGCAGATGAATTCTTTTCTTCGTACTTCGAATCTGAAAAATGGCGCGAGTCGGATACCATGCGGTCTGTAGATCGTTCCTTTTTACTGGGTTACCTCAGCCATTACCACGAATTTGATGATTCGGAATTCTTTGGAGAAACCCACCCCTCGGCGGTCGTGTTTTCGGCCCTTTTATCACTTCCAGGTGATGAAAAATCAGTCGAACACTTGCTTGAGTCCGCTTACTATGGAATGTCGTCACTTCTTTTTTTTGGTCCCTATTTTAATCCTCGCCACTACGGAAGTGGCTGGCATGGAACGGGTACGCTTGGTAGTATCGCCGCAACATTAGCCTGCTGCCACTTTCTCGAGTTTTCAGATAATGAGAAGCTCAGTGCCCTAAAGTCGGTGAGTACTCTTCTTTCTGGGAACCATTTAGTTTTTGCGAGTCCATCGAAGTTTCTCAATTCTGCCCGAGCTTCCCAGAACGCCATCGTCGCCTGTCAGATCGTTCGATCTATGCCACGATTTGAGCCAATGACGGATGAAGATTTTAAACGACTTGTTGAATTATACTCTGGGAACCCGCACCCCCACTCTCCACATTTAGAATCAAACCTTAATTTCATCCATTCAAAGACCTATCCGCTTTGTCACTGCCTGGTTCCGGTGGTGGAAAATTTTTTGGAGTTAGTGAAATCAGAATCGTTGAGGGCTGGAGATATTAAATCTGTTTCACTTCACCTTTCCTCTTACTCGCGAAAAATACTGCATTATGATCAACCTCAGAATAACTACGAAATTGGTTTTAGCCCGGAATTTTGTCTTTGGCTGTGTTTACAAGAGCAAGATGTTAATTTTTCGAGTTTTTTAAACTGCGAAGAATCGGTTTCTGCTTTTCATTCCCAGAAAGATAGGATTCATGTGCAGGTAGATCCGAATCTGGAGTTTATGGACCATCAAGTCGAAATTGAAACGATTTCAGCAGTCATTAAAAAAGAATTTTCTTTTAATCGCGGTTTCATTTCAGGAAAACCTCCCGACTTAACAGGTAAGTTTAACGCACTCACCGAATTCGCTATTTGTGATAAGAAGGCGTATAGTGAGCTTATTGCGGTCTTAGATGACGAGAAGCAAGCTGGCTCTTTGCGTCGTTTGCGGCAATTAGTCAATTTGAGTTTCGATATTAAAATCTAGGTGGTCTGCCACTGAAGAGTAGGGCCGGACTTCCAGAAATCGCCCTGATCGATTTTGTCAAAAATATGACCGGGCCACTCGAAGAGATCCATCATCAAAACAATTCTCTCACCTTTGTTGTCGAGGGGAACTTGAACCGAATGAAGCATTCTCGTGTTAAATACGGCGGGAATAAATAAATCATCCTCAGTTTTTTTAAAGTGAAATTGTTCAATAACTTGATTGAAGGGGTCGTGAAATGAAATGGGTGTGTTATCAAATGGGCCACCCAAGGGGAAGGCAAGGTTTCCCCACTTCCTGTGATCCACGTGGTTAACTAGGCCTCCAGGAGGAACATGGCTCAGAAAGAAGGACGGCCTTTTAAACTCCGCATTGAGGCTTTCGTAGATCTCTTCGAGGATGGGAAAGGACTTGTAATCAAGAGGCATTTCTCTGATGTTCCATAATTGACCATTTGAATCATAGCCATTCTTCCATTGTTTTGGATTTTCCCGAGCGAATGATAAAATAGATTCGAAAATATGGGCTTTGTATTTCAGCTGAGGTATAAGGCGATGATAGAGCATGTCTTGAGGTTAGGCCCTTATAATCTGATTCTCAAGCAATTAATGTATTGCTCCTCATTTCAACATTCCCCATAATAGTTACGAGTATCCAGGGAGATTCGATTGTCGAAAAAACGCCATTATTGCGCCTATCCATTTTCCCAAATCACGACGACGCCAACCGGGCAATATAAGCTCTGTTGTTCTTCGGCAGAGGCCCACGGTTTTGTGTCAGAGTTTCCGGGTTCATTTCAGTTTGATGTTAAAAGCCATTCACTGACTGAGTTTTGGCAAAGTGATTACATGAACTGGGTAAGGCAGAAGCATTTGGCTGGGGAGCCGATCAAAGAGTGTGAAGCTTGTTTTGAATACGAAAGCAATGGGGCCGAAAGTTACCGTCAAAGAGCTATAAGAGAATTAGGTGTTTTTGAGCAAGCCCTTGAAACGCCAAAAAGTTTGGACCTTAAGTTGGGGAATAAGTGCAATGCCAGTTGCCTCTTTTGTGACCCCAGTTCTTCGAGCCGTATTTTGAAAGAATGGCGAGAATTGGGTTGGGATAAAAAGCCTCCCTTTAAAACGGGTCTAACTGGAGATGTGAATAGTGAATTGTTCGATATAGACTATCAATGGGCTGAAGATCCAAAGTTTTGGTCGGAACTTTTAAACATTTCTCAAGATCTCACCAATTTAAAATTCACGGGTGGGGAGCCACTCATTAATCCCTATATGATGAAGTTTCTCGAAATCCTCGTTGAGTCCGGGCAGAGTCAGGGCATGCGTTTGCAAGTTACGACCAACGGTATTGTCGTGCCAAGACGTTTTATCGAGTTAACGAGTGACTTTAATGAAGTTGAAATTAACTTTAGTGTCGATGGTTATGAAAAACAAAATGAATACATTCGTTACCCTACGAAATGGAATTCCTGGCTTAAAAACGTGCATCGAGTGATGGATCGAGTCGATGGTCGTGTCGGTCTTAACTTTCAACACAGTATCAGCGCTTATAGTTTATTTGGATTGCGCGATTATTTTCGTTGGATGTGGCCCTATAAGAACTTTGGCTTTCACTTGTTTCGCGTTTATCACCCAGAGTTCCAGCAGCCAGACCTTTTAGAGCCTCATGAGAAAGAATGGATTGTAAGCGACCTATCGAGCCTGATTTCAGAATTCAAAAATCAAATCAGTTGTGAAAGAGATGAAAAACTTATTTCTGAAATACAAGGCATAATCAATTTTATTGAAAAGCAAGAAGACAAGAGTCATCTCAAAGATGATCTGCGTCGCTTTATAGAGGCCCTCGATCAAAAACGAGGTATTTCAATCGTCGACCATATGCCCATGGCCGCTCACTCCCTGGGTTTTAAAGTGGATAAAAAATTTTTAAATGAAGGGAGGGCCCATGGCCCATAGAATGCTTCGATTGGGTGAAGATATTCCCGAAACTTCATTTTTTTTCAAGGAAGGTGTGAATTATATTTCTCGCTCGAGTCGAGAAGTTTTAGGAGAGGGCTTGTGCCTCGTTCTGGGCATACCGGGAGCCTTTTGGTCTGATTATCCCTCTTCGATGCTCGGTGGTTATCAGTTTAACCAGCAGAAATTCAAAGATTTTGGGTTTTCGGAGATCTTTGTGACTGCAGTGAATGATAGTCATGTTCTCAATGCCTGGGCAAAGGATCAGGGACTTACTTCTTTAAAATTTCTACCGGATGGCAATGGAGATTGGGCAAAGAGTATTGGCATGCTCGTTGATTTTACGAGTGAAGGTTTTGGTTTTCGGAGTCACCGCTACGCAATGATTGTTGAGGGAGGGAAACTTAAAAAACTCTTCTACGAAGATTTTAGCCATGACCCTCATACATGTTTTACAGAAACAAATGCAGAGTCGGTTCTCGGTTTTCTCGAGAAGAACCAAGAATCTTGGATGCAATTCAGGAAGAAGTAAACTATGAGCTCTGAAGACTACTTTTTTCCACTTCCTAATATTAAATTTGATCAAGCTTATTTGCGGGACTTTGTTCACAATGAGATAACTCCCGAAGATTGGTACATCTTTGATTGTGGGAAATTGCGTTGGACGGTTCAGGAGTCCTATGACACAGTTCGTTCGGAGTGTACCTCGTTCAAACGTACTGAATGGTTTCAAGAACTTTATAAATTGTTTAAAGAGCCGATTAATTTTGGCGACGTTCTATTTACTCGCACACCTCCTCCAGGTGTGCCCCCCCATATTGACCGAAATCGACCCGTGGCCATTAACTTTCCAGTCATAGGGACCTTTAAAGATTCTCCTATATTATTCTACGACAATTTTGACAGAGGTTCTGAAGTTTCTCGGTTTTATCATTCGGATATTAATTCGCAAACAGGCGAAAACTTGGCCGTCATGTTTAACCCGCAAAAAATTCACGGGGTTGTTAACGAAGATGATCGATCCCGTTGTCTATTGTCAATTTGGTGGCGGGATATTTCCTATGCCGACTTAAAAGCCCGTTGGTCCGATGGCTCTTTAATAGATTGGGAGCAAAACGAAAAAAACAAGTATATTAAAGTAAGCAAAGTTTAAGGGGCTGTTTTGTCAAAGAAGAACGTCTATTTGATGCAAATTCAAAATCTTATTTCTGGTAAATACTTCCTGCCACTACCACTTGGTTTTATTTGGGGCTATGCCGAGAAGTTTCCTGAAGTAAACGAAAACTATCATCTCGATGGACTGTTTATTTTTCGAGAGCAAGTCGAATCTTATTTAGATCAGATGAATGACCCCAAGATTGTGGGTATCAGTACCTACGTTTGGAACTGGGAAGTTTCAAAAGCTTTTGCCATAGAGGTAAAAAAAAGGTGGCCCGATACGGTCTTGGTAATGGGAGGTCCCCACGTTCCTTACGAGCCGAGTTTTGTAAAGGAAAACTCGTGGCTGGATTATATAGTTAGCTTTGAGGGAGAAGAGCAGTTTGCCGAACTCCTCATCCATTTAAACTCAGATGAGAGCGACAAGGATCCTGAGATTGAAGGTTTGATACATAAAAACTCAGAAATCTTTAGTAAGCGGAAGAGTCAGAAGCTTATTGACGATATTCCCAGCCCCTACCTTTCTGGTTTTTTTGATTCAATCATTAAAGAGAATCCAGACAAGGGTTTTAATATTATTCTAGAGACTAATCGTGGCTGTCCCTACACATGTAGTTTTTGTGACATGCAGGACTCCTTTTATCAAAAATTGCGGCAATTTGAAATGGATCGTGTAAAGGCTGAGCTTGATTGGGCCTCGAAACACCAAATCGAATACATCGAATGTGCTGATTCAAATTTCGGTATCTTCGAGCGAGATATTGAAATTATTGAATATGTTTGCCATTTGCGTAGGGAGACGAGCTACCCGAGAAGCTTTAATTTTACTTCCGCGAAGAATCAACCCAAGCATGTTGAAAAAATTCAAAAGCTTCTTGTGGCCAATGATTTGAAACGAGGAATTTCAATTTCTCTTCAAAGCTTCAATCCCGATGTGTTAAAAGCTATTAGTCGATGGAACGATTACGATGGATTGCAAAATAAAATTGATCGCTACTCCGATGAAGGCTATGAGAGCTACATTGAATTGATTCTTGGACTTCCTCAAGAAACCAAGAAAAGCTGGATCGACGGAATTAACAGTATTCTAGAATTGGGCTATAAAGGAAGTTTACTCATACACCCTCTTTCTGTTGTTCCAAACACGCCCTTTTCAAATAGAGATTATATTAAGGCCCATGGTTTAAAGTATACGACGACACGAAGTCCCGCTCAGGGATTTTGCTTCGGTACGGAGTCTCCTGAGGAACGTGAGCAGATCTGTTATGAAAGTAGCACAATGCCGGCGGAGGACTGGATCGATTCCTACTATTACGGAAAGTCCCTGGTCGGGGCCTATTATTTCCACGGTCTTAGTTATTACTTAGTCGAGTACCTACGAAAAGAGGGAATCGTCAGTCGTAGTGATTTCTTTGTTTCACTTCTCGATTACGTGAAATCAAGTCAAGGATTTCTCGCACGTGAGTACGAAGAGTCGACACGTCTCTTAAAAGAGTCGCTCTTTAACTTGCGACCTTGGGGAAGAAAAGTCTTCGGTGAGACTGATATGTATTGGTCTGACCAGGCGGCCTCAGCCATGGCTGCAATTAAAAACTATAAAGAATTCTCAGAGGATCTTGTCGAATTTGTATCGAGCGAGTTTGCTTACAATAAAAGCTCGTTACTTCAAGATTCTCTTGAAAAGCCAACTGACACAGAGGTCATTAAGGATCAATATGATTACAATTGGCACGACTACTTTTCAAAAGAAAGCCAATTAGTTCAGAGTCCATCTCAATATCTATTTATCGGTAAGAAATTTAAAGACTATCGAGATCATGCTCTAAATATTTACTGGTATGGTCGCAAGAGTCGCCGTTGCTTTGTTAAGGAAATTCGCAGTGAAAACCTATAAAAACCCCCTGAATATGAAAATTTTCAATAAAGTCGAAGAGATTCTAACATGGCCGGTTGAGCCGCGAAGTCCTATGAATCAGCTGCCCATTACCGAGTCCTTTTACACAGCATTGGAAGAGGCTTTTAAGGTTGAAGTTCGGGACCGAGTCTACGACATTCAACTTTCACGGTCCCACGAAACCATTGAAGACCTGGTCCACGAAATTGACGGGCAGTACACTCGAAATTATTTCACGAGTGAAAGTGGAACCTACAAAGGTCTCATTGATGTGGAAGACTACCAAGGACAAAAAATCGAAAGCATAGACCACAAGTGGCAACTGCGTGGAAAGAATTTGATTGAAAGAATTAAGAAAATGCAAAATGAAAGGCCCGAGTTGAGTATTCTCGATTTGGGCTGTGGCTACAATGGCTATAAGGAGCACCTCAAAAATGTAACAGGTGTGGATCCCTATATTGATAAAGCAGATTTTGTTTGTCGAATTCAGGATTTCGAACCACCGCAAAAATATGATGTCATTATCTGTTTAGGTCCCATGAATTGGTATACCTATGACGAACAATATCGAAATATGAGGAAGCTTAAAGAATGTCTTGCCGAAGACGGTATCTGCTTTTGGAGTCACGTTCACAATTACTTTAAGATTTTTCAAGAGGATGCGGGACGAGCCCACCGCTGGATCGCCGGTTCCTTAGAGGATGCCTTTAAAAATAATGCATTTTATTTTTATGATCGTATTTGGCAGTATAACCAATATTTTAACTGGACCGAAGAAGCTTTGGAGAGCCTCTGTCAGCTGGTAGGGTTGCAAACCGGAGAAATGCAGTATGATGATTGTGGATTGTACCGCCCTCCCATGTGGCGTCTTTTTTGTGAGCTCAGACAATTGAAGGACTAGTCTTGCAACAGATTGATTTAAGCCTCAATGAAGTACCTTACCGAGAAACTCTATATTCCGAGTTTCTTAGCTCCTTAGGAGGATTGATATCCTATGAAAGGGGGCAAGGGCAAGGCCTGATAGAGTTGATCAAAAAACAGAATGGCTTAGGGCCGGAAGGTGTCTTTTTAAGTTCTGGTGCCGATGGCGCCATCGACACTCTTTTTTGTTTTCTTCGGGCTCAAGGGTTGCGACTTATACTCCCCGAGCCCTCTTACAGTGGATTTTCTTACTTTGCTCGTAAGCATGGTTTACAGACTAAGACCTACTCCGACTTAGATGAGGTTATGGAAGTCATTGAGTGGGGAGAAGGGGATGCCTTGTTAATTTGTCGCCCGAGTAACCCCTTAGGCTACTGCCAGCATCTGGATTCGACTCTAATAAACGACGAAAAAGTTTTGATTGTGGATGAGGCATATATCGAATGTTGCCCTGATGAAAGCTTAGTCGACCTTTTGCGAACACGAAAGAATACCTATATTATTCGCAGTTTTAGTAAGGCTTATGGTTTGTCGGGAATGAGAGTGGGTTATTTAATGACCCATGGGTATAATTTAAAAACGATAAAGCCCTACTTCAGACCCTTTCCGGTGAGTACCCCTGCCTTAGAGAGTGCTCGAATACTATTAAATAATCGGTCTAGGGTTATGAAGTTATTAAATGAACTGCTTGTTGAAAAGGTCCGTTTGCAAAGTCAATTGTCTGAGTTGGGATTTGAAGTTTGTGGTTCTGTGACCTATTTCTTTTGTTTAAAGTTTCAGTCGCCGATTGAAGCGCGTATGTTCTTGCGCTTTTGTGCCTCAAAGGGTGTGACCTTAGGGGACTTTAGCCGTTTTAGCCTGGTCCGCATTGGTACGGGCGACTCATTGGAAAATGGGGCTGTTCTTAAATTGGCGAGACTGTTTAATGACGAGAGGGAGAAAAATAGAATTTTGGAGAACTCCCCATGAATATAGAAATCGAAGATGACAGCCTGAGAGAAGGGCTTCAAGCCATTTCAAGTCGTCAGTTAAGTTCCAAACAGGCCGAAAAGATGATTCTAGCTGCGGATCGCTGTGGAGTCGGACACTTTATCTTAGGATTTCCGTCGGCCTCCACTAATGAGTATCAGAGAGTCCTCTCTTTACTTGGTTATTTAGAATCTGAAAAGCTCCAAATAAAGCCTTGGCTTCTATCGAGAATTAATACTGAAGATGCTTCTCTTTGCTTAAAAGTAAGAGAGCTATTTCCGAAGACTTCCATGGGGATTGCTGCCTTTAGGGGGGTGAGTGAGCTTCGCTGGAAGGTAGAGGGCTGGACTGAGAAACTTTTCGGAGAGGACTTAAAGCGGTTTTACGAAATGGTTCATTCATCGGGCTTTGATATTTCATTGAACCTCGAAGACATCACCCGTGCCAGTGAAAATCGCATAGATTTTCTTTTGAATCTAATCAGGTCATTTGAATTTGGGAGTGTTGCGCTCTGTGATACTCTCGGTGTGGCTCGCCCCAGAGAAGTCCAAACACTTGTCGGTAAGTTTAGAAGTGAATTGGGAGAGAGTTATCCTCTGCTTTGGCACGGGCACAATGATTTGGGTTTAGCTTTAGCCAATACGCTTCAAGCCATAGAGTCTGGGGTTAATATTGTTAGCGGAACGTTTACTGGAATCGGGGAGCGATCAGGAAATTTACCCCTGGAGCAAATCATGCTCCATCTCAACCTTTTCTCAGGTTATAATTTTGATTTGCAGGAAGTCCGTCGATATTGCGAGTTTCTAATCGATGCTTTTGGAATTGAAATGACACCGTGGACTCCAATCATTGGTGAGCATAGTTTCGCCACCCAAGCGGGAACCCATGCTGCGGCCCTGCTGAAGGCTAAAGAATTAAATTACGGTGAAGATAAGAAAGTGTTTTTGCCCTATGAGCCAGAACTTCTCGGAAGAATAGAGTCGATCGAGATTGGCCCTAATTCTGGCAAAAAGCAAATCGCAAGTGTTTTGGAGAGAAATCAAATTGAGTTTGATGATCTTCTTTTGTCGAAGCTTGTAGAGAGAATTAAAAGTGAGAGGCGAGTCACGACTGAAGCAAAATTGATAAACTGGCTCGAGGATTTAAGGAATTCCCATGAAAGAATTTAATGTAGAGGGTTTGGTATACTCCTGTGGAGACTATGTAAACACAGATGTTATGGCCCCCGGTCGCTACGACCCCATTTATCGAGACGAAGATTTGGCTAAGATCGCCTTAATAGATTATCTGGGAATTGAGCCCTTTGTTCGAAGTGATGGCAATGGTAGCGATTTTACTTTTATTGTCGCGGGAAGAGATTTTGGTTGCGGCTCAAGTCGAGAGACCGCCCCCATGGCTTTAGCGGCAGCAGGTCTTAAAGTTGTGGTTGCTCGATCATTTGCCCGCATATTTTTTCGCAATTGCATAAACCTGGGTAGTATAATTCCCATTCAATTGGATCATAACTTTGACGAAAGTGTACATAGACATTATGCGAAGCTTGAAATGACTGATGCTAAAATTACCATTAATGGTCAGGAGTTCGATGTTCCGTCCTTTGGCCCCTTACAGGAAATTTTTTCTGCTGGTGGCCTCAGCTCCTATGTGAGACAGAGAGGAGCCTTAAGACCATGAAGCCGATGAGTATGAGCCAAAAAATATTGGCGAATAAAAGTGGTAAAAACTATGTCGAAGCCGGTGAGCACATCGTTGTCGATGTGGATTTCGTTTACGCCCACGAACCAGTTATGAAAGTTTTGCTCGATAAGTTTATTGAAAGTTTTGGCGAAGGAGCTAAAGTCTTTGATCCTAAAAAAATTGCATTTTTTCAAGATCATTTGATGCCTGCTAAAAGTGTGGATGCCATGGACATGGTTCAGCTGATGGATCAATTTGTTAGAGATCAAGAAATCACCCATTATTTTCCTTATGGGAAGAACTACGGGGTTTGTCACATCATTATGATGGAAGAAGCATTAGCTCTCCCCGGAGAAATTCTTGTCGCCTGCGATTCGCACACAGTAACTTGTGGAGCCTTTAACTGTTTTGCATCGGGGCTGGGAGTTTTTGATATCTCCGTGGCCATGGGCTCGGGGCAAGCTTGGCTCACCGTGCCTGATACCATTAGGATTGACCTAACGGGCCAGTTTAAAACCGGTGTCGGAGTCAAAGACCTTATTTTAAACGTTGTTGGTGAACTGGGGCTGGATGGAGCTCGGGGCTGTACTATTGAATGGACGGGTGACATCCTTGAGAGCATGTCGATTTCGGACCGATCCACTTTGTGTAATATGTCGGTCGAGGCGGGTGCAACCAATAGTATAATGGAGTTGAATGGTGTCACTCGAGACTTTTTGAAAAGTCAGGGTGTCGAATCCTATAATGAGTTTATGACGGATCCGGGCTATGAGTACGCAAAAGAAATGACGATTCAATTGGACCACCTGGAGCCGATGCTCGCTTTGCCCCATCGCCCTGACAATGTTAAGTCCATTGGGCAAATTGAAAAAATACCTATTCATCAAGTTTATGTCGGAAGCTGCACTGGTGGTAAATTTGAAGATATTGAGGAGTTTGTACTCGCTCTTGGTGATGAACGACCTGCGGATGGAACTCGGGTTATCCTCGTGCCCGCGACGATGTCTATTTACAAAAAAATGCTTGAAAAGGGTTATATCAGTGGGCTCTTAGAAAAGGGAATCGCGGTTGAGTCACCGGGCTGTAAGGCGTGCTATGGCGTACACGGGGGAGTCACTGGTAGCGGAGAGAACTGCCTTGCAACAATTAATAGAAATTTTCTAGGGCGAATGGGAAATCCAAAATCTTCGGTTTACCTCAGCTCTCCTTTTGTTGCCGCAAAGAGTGCTATCAAGGGTTATATTAGTCCTTCTTGATTTCCCATTCTTTTTTGGAATTTCCAAGAAATTTTCGATTCAATTGGGAATTAGGAGTTAATAATTCTTCCGTGTTTTCTTCCAATTTAGTGCAGAAGTTTTTACAAACTTCTGGTGCTTTATCAAAGTCATTGAGGCATTGAGTGAATTTTTTAAAATGTGAATAGGCTCCATCGAGATCGAGATTTGCTATATTTGTATCTTCCCAAAACTCTTGCTTTTCATCCTTGTAGTGACTCGGCCACCAACAGCAGGGGAAGTAGGTCCCCTCAGCATTAATATAATGCATGTCGAGGGTTTTACAAAAGGGCGCGAGTTCCTTAAGAGGTTTTTTATTTTTTTCGGCGTCGAAGTATGTGCCGTTGAACTCTTTTAAAAATCCATTCTTATTCATGCGACTATTGAGAGGTCGCGTTTTTTGCAGACGAAAAGAATCAATGCCCAGTTTTTTACTAAGTTCATGGGCCTTTTCCACATCCTTATGGTTGTGTTCGAATAAAATATACTTCCATTCGATTTTGCATTTTCTCTTAGTTCGGGCGATGACTTCAAAAAGATCTTCGATCATTTTCCATTTCGAATTAACACGATAAAGATGGTTAGTTTCTTTGAGTCCGTCAATGCTGAGAATTAAAAGAGAGTTTTCGGGCCAAGTTCTAATTACCCTTTCCCAAAAGGATTTTTTAATCATTCCGTTTGTTGAGATCGCTAAATGCTGAGCCGCAAAAAAGTGCTCAGCAATTTCGTGGAAATCGGGATGATAAATAGGGTCACCCAGGTTTCCATTTAAAAAAATATAATTTATCAGCGGGAGTTTATCTTTAGCAAAAAATCTCTTAATCAGATCGAGCTTCAAATCGATATTGAGAGGACCAACTTTTTCCGCATCAAAAGTCCTGGGACAGGCGGGGCATTCAAGGGCACATCGTCTAGTGATTTCTAGATGCCAACCAATGACCCTTTCTAATTCTTGATTCTGTTCATTCACTTCGGATTACTCTCCGTATTGGTGATTTTTGTCGAGTCCCGATTTCCTTCTAAATGCTTCCGAAAAAATACCTTCGATTTTGCAGCTAAATGTCCATTTAGGGTACGATTCATGACTCCCGTGCCAATTGTGGTGATTAAAAAAAGCCGCTTTCGAAGAAATTCGATGGGGAGTTAAGTCAGAGTCGAGGATGAATATTCTCTTGTCTTCACTCAGGCGAACCCAAATGAACTCTTGTCGATGGGGGTGGCTAGTAAAGCTTTCATCGTACTCTCCACTATCGCGATGGTAGAACACGGGGACTCCAGGACGGCCTATAATAATGCTGACCCGACCCAATGTTGAAAACACTTTGATGTTTTGGACCCATTCAATAAACGGCTTCCACGAGGGGCTTAGATCGTTTCGAAAGACTATGTTTTCCCACTCTTGAGGAGGAGTTTTTAGGCTGTCATAACAATTGACCTTTGGGGTATTTCGGTCTTCCGTGAGGTTCAAAATCCACATTGGCGCGAGAACTTGCTCTTGAACTTCAAGTGAAAAAACCGACTTTGGAGTCAGTGCGCCTCTTTGTTTAGAACTCCATGTACAATTAACGGTTTCACCGGACAAATCAATAACTCGTTGCCAGGAGTTTTGCTTAATAAGGTCAAAGCTTTCAGCCACAGCTTGGTCGACTCTCGGAAGATCCTCAAGATCAAGGTAAGGATCCATGTCTAAATAGGCTTGATCTAATATTTTCAACATGGTTCTATTTTCCTTATCAATTGGCTTTGCCAGCGATCATCAAAACGACCATTGACATAAATCTCTTGTAAATAATTATTTAAATCTAACTCTCGGTCGTCACTGATCGACCATGTTCCCTTTAGATATTTAGACATTTTAAGTGTTAGAGAGAAGCTATCTTTTCTCCAAATGGTCTTTTCAGAGAAATCGATCAGTTCGCGGTAGTCTTTGTATTCGGCTCTTAAGAAGTCATAGAAGTCACTATTTAAATAGTACTGGTGGGCAATGGCAAACTCAGGAAAAAACTCATTAGAGTCATCAGAAAGGATTTGTCCAAACTGAGCTCCATTGTCGAGGGCTGAAAAATAGTGATCTTTTTGCTTTTGCTTGAACACCTTAAAGCTATCGAGAGAGTGAATTTTTTCATAAAGATTTTTTATGAACTCACTTCGCCCAATACCTTCTTTAATGTTCAATTCATCAATCATTTTGCGAAGGGTGCCGTAAAAGTAAATGGGAATGACAAAGCACTTGGCAAAGAATAAGCCTTCAAAGACGTCCTCGCGACTTATACCGGTCATTGATGCTGCAATGGTATCCTTGAGGTTCCTTCCATAGTAATGCCTTGTGAATCCTTTGATGTTGACCCAATCTATGGCAAAGTCGCTTTGACTCTTTTGGCTAGCGATTTGTGTATTGTTAAAGCGACTCAAATGATTGATTTGAAATTTATTAAAAGGGTGTTCCATGTCTAAAACTTGGTAAATACTATTTTTAAAAATCTCAAGCGTATCGCCGGGCATCGGAAAAATAAACTCAGTATACACATTGACGTTTTCTTGGTTCATTTCTGCGACAATGGAACTCAATTCTTCTAAATCAAAGGCATTCGTTCTTTTAACATTGTCGAGAGTATCCTGGTGAATCGACTGTAAGCTTAAACCAAAAACGCTATCCATCTCATTTTTAATTATTTTTTTGGCTATCGACAAAACCCTCTGACCTTTCTTTTTACTCCATGTGGGTAGAAAGCGGCCCTTCCAATTGTGCATCCACTTGAGTTCAATAAGATAGTCCACGAGTTCTTCATCTCTTTGAAACATCCCAAAATTGGCATCGGCAACATCGATTGTAGAGATATTGTTGGTCACAATCCACTCGAGCTCTCTCTTACACCTATCAAGATCAAAGGTTCTTATCTTTGTATAAGC
>JAUHWN010000001.1 GCA_030424665.1 Bdellovibrionia bacterium
GGTTTTGCCGTCAGAGTATCTAGTACAATAGTCCAACTCCAAATGAGACTCACCATTGGCAAAAACGCAGCTAAGTGATGATCTTGCCGACACCAGTAAAAACACAATGCTAAGGGAATTAGTTGAGTTAACACAATCTCCCAACGTGCAAAACCAAATCCAAACCGGACCGCTAAAGTTTTTTTATTCGCCTTTTTATCTTGCTCAATATCCCGAGCATTATTGATAGCTATCAGCGTGGTCGATAACAGACCAACTTGCAGACCAGCCACCAGTGTTTCCGGTATGTATACTCCAGTGTGCAAATAAAACGTACCAACAACCGCAACCAATCCAAAAAAGACAATAACAAAAATATCTCCTAAACCAACATAGGCTAAAGGAAAGGGGCCCCCGGTGTATAGATAACCAAAAAGCAGCGACAACAGACCGATTGCTACGATGACCCATCCGCCCTTAATAACAAGAGGGATGGCCAGAAGGATTGCCAATGCAAAACTTATAATCGCATAGTTCTTAACCTGTTTAGCCGTCATTTGCCCCGATTGGGTTACCCGTTTAGGCCCAACACGTTCAGAAGTGTCGGCTCCTTTTTCGAAATCGAGTGCATCGTTAAAAAGGTTTGTTCCGATCTGAATACCTAGGGCACTTAGCAATGTACACGAAAAGATCAGCCAATCGACCTTACCCGCAAGTCCCCAAGCTAAACCCGTTCCCACAAATACCGGAATAAGTGCAGCGGTGAGTGTTTTTGGTCTTGATGCCATAAGTAGCGACTGAAACGTGATTGATGCCATAATCCCTTGCCTCTGAAGTTTTTGTGAGTAGTTACAAGTTATTTATAAATTCTACTAGAAAATGTCCACCCGCTCGAAGGTTGCGGTGCCCGACCCTATTTTCTACTTTTAAATGAGTTTCTTTATTATTCGTTTCACAAAAATCCGTCCACAATTTCAAGAACTTTTCATCTTTTTCACCACAGACGATTTGCCACGGAAATTGAGCCTCTATGAGGTGACTACGAAAATCTGGTTGTTTACCGAGAGAAAATCGACTTAAAAAGTATTCAATGGACTCTCTACTCACCTGCCCATCCGCTGATATTTCTTTGGAATCGTGTAAAAAAACCGGCTGGTCATTCCAAAGACCCATCGCCTCTTGCCAACTCTTTTCGCTGAACGACTGAATCCACGCCTTATCTCTTTCGATTCGTTGGAATCGTTCTTCTGGCTTCACTAAGCCCATATGACTCGAGTACATCAAAAGACCCTTAACTTGCCCTTTTAATTGGGCACTCAACTCGAGGGCAATTCTCCCTCCCATTGAATAGCCACATAGAACCACTGGATCTTGACCAGCTTGTTCTTTAAAAAACTGTAAGAGCTCCGGTTTCGATTGAAACTTCAGTTCGTCATACAGTTTATGAAGATCCCAAGACTTCACTTCGATTTCAAGCGGGAGCTGGCCTATGATTTCTGAAAAATCTCTTGGGCTTCCTAGAAAACCGTGAAACAACCAAAGTTTCAATTAAACAGCTCCTTATATTCGTTCCAAAAATTTCGACTTTGCTGATTATCCGGCAAAACCTCGATAATACAAGGTGACGAGGGTGAAGAAGGCTTAATGTCTTCTTGCTTTTTAATTGTTCTATATTCAAGTCCGAAGGCCTCTGCAAATTTTGAAAACTCAAAATTATGTTCATTAAGATAACTCTTACTGGTAAATAGCCGTTCGAAAATTCGTCCGCCTTTATTGTTAATTACTACAACTGAGGCTGACGCTTGTGCTTGGTTGATCAAAGCCAGTGAATTGATATCGTACAGGGCCGTAAGGTCACCCAAAATACAATAGTTATTCTTTTCTGGATTGAGTAAGCCAAAGAAACTCGCTATTTGCCCATCGATACCGTTAGCACCCCTATTGGCGTAAACAAGTGGGGACCCTATATCTGAAGTGACTAGGTCCCAAATGCGAATTGGTAGAGAGTTTCCTAAATATACAAGTGAATCTCGCATTTGTTCGCTCGCCATCTTACGAATAAGACTTTGCTCTGACTCTGGGTACTTCTTATAAAGTCCTTCAATTTCTTCAGTAAGTCGAACTTCTGCCACTAGAAACTTGAGGTTCGAAGCTGGAGGAATTGGAATTTTACTAATGACTGAAAGGGCTTGGTCAATTCTCGCAAAAATATGATTGCCGTGACTCATTCCCGAAAAGGGTGATTCCGATAGTGAGAGTACAGGAACATCCAAGTACTCAAGTATGCGCCAAACTTTGACCGTAGGTACTGAACCAATGCGAATAACTGACTGACATTGCTTACTATCAATCAACTGTTCAAGCCTCTTCTCCCCTGAGATGATGTAGTTCTCCAGACGAAACCTCGGGTCCCTAAGACCAGAAGTTGCTTCGGCATAAATGGGAAGTTTCTGTTCTTTCAAAAACGCATAAACAGACGAACGCTCCCTTTCAGAGTTTAATCCGCCAACGATTACGAGGGGATCTTTTAAACTCCTGTAAGTTTGCTTCAGCCACTCACTGTCCCCGGGGGATAAAGGAGTTGCCTCTACCTGAAAAAGTCCTTTTTCTAGTTCAATTTCCTGGTCCGACAATTCTTCATCAAGGAGGGGCTCATCAAAACACGTATTAATGTGGAGTGGAGCCCTACCACTCCAATTTTCAATCGTTAACTCTTCGTTGGGGTTTAAATCTAAGCAAAGCTCGCAGTGGTCACTGAGTAGTTTTGCCTGCTCTATACTTTGGGGGGCTCCCGAGCCCCTTAATTTCTTTGGTCGATCTGCGCTTATGATAATTAAGGGAACTTCTTGGTAATAGGCTTCGATGACCGCTGGCAAGCATTCGGCGACGGCAGTACCAGAAGTAACAATAACGGCAACTGGTTTTTTATTCGCCCTGAGTTTGCCAAGAGCAAAGAAGCTAGCGCCACGTTCATCAAAGTGAGAATATTTATTAATGCCTTTTAGGCGATCGACAAGTTCGACGTAGGGACTATTACGGGCTCCAGGACAAACGACAAAATCAGTACAACCTCGAGAGATAACACACTCTAATACCTTTTTTGCACATTGAATATTCACAGACCCAAATCTTCCTTTACTTGCTCTCTTTTAAGAGAAAGTTCTTTCCATTCATTATCTAATTGCGACTGGCGAATGATGCCACAACCCGATCCCAATAATAGGATGTCTCCACTCCATTGGATATTTCTAATTGCTACTAGGCACGTCATATTTCCCTGTGGGTCAACCCAACCAAATGGAGCTCCATATTTTTTTCGATCCTCACCTACTGACAAGTTTCTTAACCAAGTTTGGAGTTCAGATCGCGGAGCCACGCCGAGGGCGGGTGTGGGATGCAAAGTTTTAACAACTTCAGAAAATTCTAGAGAACCCTTGGGAGATAAACTCAACTCAGTTTTTAAATGCTTGATTTTACTGAGCTTCTTTATCCCAAGGCTTGAACTCTTAACTTCGCCAAAGGCCTCCAATCGCGACTGGATATCTTTTCTAACCAATTCATGCTCATCGATCTCTTTAGGATCTCCCATAAAATCTTGATCATCGCGATCGATATTAGCGGTTCCGGCAAGAGCCATTGTTTGCAGTTCAGATCCATCATAGGAGAACAAAATTTCGGGTGTTCTCCCAAGAATCCCCCCATTCTTTGACCACAATCCATAGGAATAGGTCTCCGGCACCGAAGTTTGCAATTTTACGATTGTCGAAATGAGAGCATTTGCTCCCTGTTTGTCGAGGGAGGACTTAGCAAAAATAATAGGTACTGCTTTTACTAATGGCGTATCGACAAATGCCTTTTGTAACTCTTCGAACTTATCTTTGAAGGATTCAAAGTCCGGTTCTTGCCATTGGAATTTATGCTTTGGGAGCGTAGTTTTTACACTTAGGGCCCGGGCTTCTGTGAAGACATGCCACGATACACCTGCTAAATCTTCAAAGTCTGGACTGATAATATTCCAGCAACCATCTTTTATATGCGAAGAAACACCCTGGTAGCCTGAAAGCAAATAAACCCTATTTGAGCTGGTAATTAGGGCTCTAAATTCATCATTTCTTAATCCAGTAAATAACTCAGTGTTTTCTACAGACATTTTTCCACTATTAGGCTTGTGATTATTAATGCTTAATGTTAAAAACCCTAACATTTTAACACGTTTAAGTGAGAACACCAGTAAGGGGCACCCATTTATAAAGGGGCTTTTTTGTTCAAATTTTTTTGAACTTATGCTATTATTGAGTTAAAAGGCAATAGCGATGAGTAAAACACAAGTAGTGAAAGTAAAAGATATCGAAATTGGCGGTGGCCAGTTTGTGGCGATTGCCGGGCCTTGCTCAATCGAGTCTCAATCACAACTCGATCTCATTTCTGAATGTGTGAAAAACTCCCAGGCAAAAATTCTTCGTGGTGGAATTTATAAAATGAGGACTTCACCCGATGCCTTTCAAGGCCTCGAGCACGAAGCCTTTAATATCGTCAAAGAGATCAAAGAAAAACATAATATGCCCTTTGTCTCTGAGGTTACCGATCCAAGGCAAATAGAAGAACTCTACGAACTCGTTGATATGTTTCAGGTGGGTTCAAGAAATATGTATAACTACTCACTTCTTAAAGAACTAGCGAACTTTGATAAACCGGTTCTTTTAAAGAGAGGTTTTTCGGCTCTCTACGATGAGTGGATCAAAGCGGCCTCCTATGTCACTAGCCAGGGAAATGCCCAGGTCGTTCTCTGTGAACGCGGAATTAGAACATTTGAATCGGCGACGCGAAACACGCTCGACCTCAATTCTGTAGCATATATCAAAGAAAATACGGATCTACCCATTATCGTTGACCCTTCCCACGGAACGGGCGTCAGAAACCTTGTCACTCCAATGGCTTTAGCTTCTGCCGCGGCCGGAGCAGATGGAATAATGGTCGAAGTTCACAACAACCCAGAAAAAGCTCAATCCGACGGATTTCAGGCCCTCACCCCTGAAATGTTCGATCACTTAATGAAACGAATTAATACTCTCACCCAAGCTCTTCGAAGCTAACGCGAGTTTAATATGAAAACGAATACTGAAAATCACACAGGCCCTGAAGCTGCGAAAATTAGAAGTATGTTTGCAGAAATAGCCCCTAGTTACGACCGTGCTAATGATGTTCTTTCTGCGGGAATTCATCACCTCTGGCGAAAAAAGCTAGTACGCCTCAGTGGAGGTGGACCTAAGAGTAAAGTGCTGGACTGTGCGACTGGCACCGGTGATCTCGCTATTCAATTCAAGAAAACATTGGGGCCTGAGTCTCAAGTTACAGGTACGGATTTTTGTGCGGAAATGTTGATCCCCGCTCCAGAAAAGGCTCAAAAAGCGGGTTTCGGCGATATCAAGTTTAGCGTTGCCGATGTTACCCAACTTCCCTTTGAAGATCAGCAATTTGATATTGCTTCTATATCTTTTGGAATTCGCAACGTGAACAACCCTAAAAAGGCCCTCGAAGAGTTGGCTCGAGTCACCAAGCCCGGTGGAAAAGTCCTGGTTCTAGAATTTGGACAAATCGCTATTCCTGGGGTACGGGAAGTCTACAATTTCTACTCTAATCATATACTCCCGGTTGTCGGTGGATGGGTGACTGGTAAACAAGAAGCCTACGAATACCTACAAAAGTCTTCAGCTCAGTTTCCTTGTCGAAACGACTTTGTCAGTCTTATGGAGTCGACCGGAAAGTATCACAGCTGTAAGTTTCACAGCCTCTCTGCAGGCATTGCCTATATCTATGAGGGAAAAGTAAATTAGGTGACTAGGCCTTGTTTAAAGTGAGTCACTCCAAGTATATGTGATCTTAAATGGAGCCCACTCAACTTGAAAGTCAGCGCCCCATTCTTGAACTGATTCTTCTGCAACTAATAGATTAAGACCCCAATCTTTAAACCTCTCATGGGAAGCTGATGGGTCTTTGTAATTACTTGTGTCCTCTATGTTAAAAGGGGCAGCGAGACTGAGCTGAATTTTTCCATTTTTATGGGAGGCAATAAAATCGAGTAAAAGCTCATCATCTCTACCTTCTAGGCCTTCTAGGATGATGTTTACCCACGGAATCATACTCAACCCCAGTTTGAGGTAATTAACTCGATACATTCCTGCACTATCACCTTCTACCTGCTTATTGAGCTTAGCCGATACATAGCTCAGCTTTTTCTTAAAAAAGCAATCGAGATCATCCAAAATCTGCTGAAGAGCCATCTCGCGAAATTCTTCGCGACCCCGAGAAACACTAAGAGAACGAAAAGACTCGATGATTACTGCCATCTTCTTGCTTGTTTCTACAATTTTTTCTGCCGAATCAATAACCTTTAAGTCATCCCACTTTTTGCTTTCAACCCCTCGATGAATCATGTCCCCTTTACCTAAAATAATCATTAAAGGATTATTTAGGTCATGGGCAATTGCTCCCATCATCTCACCGAGAAACGAAAACAAATACTGTCTCCGTAGGTCCTCATTTAAAGGGATTGATCGCTCTCCACTCTCATTCGACATTAATTGACTCCACTTTATCTGATTGTTTCCACAACAAATGATCGGCGATACACATATAGGCCATTGCCTCTATTACACTGCAAGCCCGAGGAATAATACAAGGGTCGTGGCGTCCTTTTTTTGCTACATCCATGACCGAAGAAGTCGGTTTGAAGGCCACTCTCCCTAGAATGGGCTCTCCCGTGGTCACCCCTCCACGCATTCCTCCATATTGAGAGGAGCTTGCGCTACCATGAAACTCAGTACCAGGCAGTTCTAGGTCAATAAATCCACCGCCAAAGTCAAAGCCTACGACAGCCCCTAGGCTCATCATGCTACTAGCAAGATCAGATTTGAATTTATTAAAGACGGGCTGTCCGAGACCAAAGCAAACATTACGAATCAAAAGTTGCGCTATTCCACCGTAACTCTCGCCTTGTTGCTTCGCTTGTTTTAAAAGAGATTCCATTTTTTGACTCAAATCTCTGTCCGGACAACGAACAAGACTTGAGTGGGTTTTAGTCATGAGATCCGCATCACTAACAATCTCTGCTATCTTCTTGTTATCCAACTTAAGTGGGCCCATTTGCGAGGTAAAAGAAATCACTTCTAAATTTGGTAGCTTTTGATCGAGTAACATTTTGCAAAAAGCACCTGCTACAACTCGAGATAGAGTTTCGCGCCCCGAACTACGACCACCCCCTCGGTAGTCATGAATTCCGTATTTTTTTAGATAAATATCGTCAGCGTGACCAACTCTGGGGTTACTCTTTATGTCCTGGTAGACCTTTGAATTTCTATCTCGGTTTTTAACTACAACTGCCACTGGCGAGCCCAAGGTTATACCTTCGTAAATGCCACTAAGAATTTCAGCCTGATCCGATTCATCTCGAGAAGTAGTTACCTCAGATTGTCCTGGTCGCCGTCTCTTTATAAAATTATCGAGGGTTTCTTGGTTAAATTGAATTCCTGCCGGCAAACCATCGATGACAACACCCATGGCTTCACCATGGCTCTCGCCAAAACTCATAACCTTAATGTGATTACCCCAAAGATTGGCTGACATGATTTTCCCAGTAGTTCATTTGTGCTTCCGCCTGCACTTTAAACAATTCTAAGCCCGAATGGTAGATGCAAACCTTCTTTTTGGCATATTCTCTACCCGGAGAGTCCTCCGTGTAGTTTAAATCAAATACGACCCTGGGATCCCAGTTTTCGGGAGGCCATACTTCCGCTTGATAATTCCTGCCAAGAGCCCAAATTATACTCTTGGGCTGCAGGTCCTTGGCTGGCTTACCAATGAGATCATCTGGCCCAGCTTTGACTGTCAGACTACGGCTCGATACGCAGATAGCTTCAGGAAGTAAATACTGAATCGGGTGAAGCATTCCTCCTCCACCCCATACAACTGTATCCAAATCCTGTAGATTTTCTAAAAAACTTCGGAGACCCAATACATCGGTATTTGTGCCCCTCCAAACTTGGTCTTTTGCATTCCAAATAATAGTGTTCAGACTCGCGATAGCTTCATCAGGATCTTTGCACAATTCGAAAGCCTTTTCTTTGAAGGGTGAAGTGATCGCTGCACCGATCAGTCCATTTTTTTGCAGCCAAGAAATAGTTTCGTCATTCCACTCTTCAGGCTCCATATCAATACGATAAAAGTTGACCTTATTTTTAAGGGCAAAATCAAGGTGCTCCATTGGTGAGCGCGAGTGCTTAACCGGATGTCCAATCACTGCAAAAAAATTATTGCCTGTAAATTTATTGTTGACCCACTCCATCGCCGTCGGCTGATCGAGAACAACCTCATCATCGAGGCGAATATAGTTAAGACCTTTTCCTTGCGTGAATGCCAGGCGATACCATTGCCAACGACCCCTGTCGCTCACTGGATAGAAAAAGCGGTTTTTTCCAGTTTCTGTCCATTCATGAGCAATCATTAATTCTCTAAAGCTATTAATTGGAACAGCCAATTTAAGATTTACTTTTCCGTCATCGAATTTATTAATTCGCTTGAGGACATCCTCGATGCTTTCAGATTCCCCTCGTTCGTGAAAAGAAACGATGTCGCAGTGAATAGCAGGTCCGCCCCACTCCCCTGGCCAATCCACATAATCAAACTGTCCTTTAAGGCTCACATTTTCTTTCGACTTTCTAAAACTTCGAATTGTGTAAAAGTCCGCAGCAAGTAGCTTAAGAGATTCCATTTGCTCTTCAGTAATTAGGTCATCGCGATACTCAAGCGTAGAAACTCCAAGGCGAGTCAGAACCTCAATCGTTTTAGCAAGACGCTCTCGAGATTCGAAATGTTCAGAGCGTAAAGTGAAGACCGTTCGAGACAACAAATTAAACGATTGAAAGTAACGCCACTCATTGGCTTTATTATTATCCGCACCTTCACTGATTGTGAAAGCCCAATGACAATTCTTCTTGTAGAATTCGGTTCGCTCTTGATAGCGAGTCATGTAATCTTCAAGAGGTGTCTTGGACTTATCAAAGAGTGGGCGATCTAAGAATACCCGGCCCTCATCATCAAGCTCTCTTCGAACCCAAACCACTTCCCAGTCATTTGGCATTTCTGCCATACACCCAGCTCCAACGGATATGACAATTGGAACTGGCGAACTCTTCCACTCTTCTAAAAGCGAGTAAAAGATTCTTTGTTCAATTTCACGGAACTCAGCTTCTTTATTATTTTCGAAGAAATAATTGATAGGTTTTTCAGTTCTATTTTCAATTTCATCGTCAAGGTCGATACCAAGGAGCCCTACGCCCTGCTTTTGAGCTTGGCGCATAAGACGTTTCATCAATGAGGTTTTTCCTGTACCTCTATGACCAATTAACAATATTTTCACTAAAGGCTCCGTTGGACTTCCCAGAAGTGTGCGAAACTTTTTTTGACAACACCCTTATCTTTTATTGTAACCCGAGCACCGGCCTGTATGGCAACTGCTCCGGCCATGGCTATTCGATGGTCAGAATCAGGACTTAAATCTATCGGCTTAAGGGACGAAAGAAACTTTCGATCCACTGGCTTTAATATTTTAAAAGAATCATCGTTCGACTCGAAACCAACGCCCAGGGCTTCCATTAGAAGCTCGATATTTTTGAGACGATTTGACTCTTTGTACCGAAGATTTTTAAGACTAGTAAACGATGAGCCAGTTTGAGCAAAAGCACACAAAACTGACAGTACCGGAAAAAGGTCCGGACTTTGTACTAGATCTATATGAACACCGCGATAACCAGAGGAACCCCGAACTGACCATACTCTGTTTTGCATTTCATTGATGATTCCCATTTGAGAGAAAATTTCTCTAATCTTCGAATCCGATTGGACACTTTCGCTCAATAAATTTTCTATTTTTACTTCACCCTCGCTCAGAGCAGCGAGACAGCCTACTGAAGCTGCACTACTCCAATCGTCTTCAATTTGAAATCTTTCCATAGAAGTTTCATTGATCTCACTCATTGATCGCCAACTCAGTTGATTTCCATTCAATTGTACATTTGAACTCGTGAGCTCATTCACTAAATTAAGACTCATTAAGAAATAACTTTTTGATGACAATAATGATTCTAAGTAAACATCAAATTCATAACTCAATCCAATACTTGAAAGTATAAAAGCACTGGCAAATTGACTGGATTTTTCGCAATCAATTAAGACTTTTTCTTTAGGCTTCCACGGGCCCTTCACTTTAATTAGGTTTCTACCACTCGAAACTTTCACTCCGAGCTGGTCGAGTAAATCAATGAGTTCATTCATCGGCCTTCTAAAAAGAGATTCTGAACCCTTTATAGTGATCTCGAAATTTTCACGACTCGCACGGAGGGCAAAAAATCGAAACGATGTTCCCCCCTCACCGAGGTAAAAATCGTTTTCTCCCTTTTTTAGTTTCGAAAGGGCTTCTTTTAGATACTTGACATCCTCACTGAGATTTTCTTCAACTTTCAAATTTTTACTAGAAAAGGATGAAATAATAAGAGATCGATTCGCAATCGACTTTGAAGGCCCAACTCGTCCTTGCCAGAGAGTTCTCATCGAATAAATCCTTGGCGCTTTAATTCAGACAAAAGATTTTGCAAATTCACATTAAGCTTCTTGGGACGCCCCTTAGCTTGCAAAAATACAAACCCGACCCCATCTCTACTCGACTCCTTCTTGTCTTTAAAGAGAAGAGCTTTCACCCGATTTAACTTCAATTCCTTTTGCGACCGGAGCTGCAAGGCTTCATATCGAGGAATACTCGTGTTAACAATTAGCTGACACCATTGTTCACAGGTATTTTCACTCAATCCAACTTTCTTTTGTGAGAATTTAAGTGTGAAGATTAATCCCATGGCCACTGCCTCACCATGGGAGAGATCTAACAGGATCTCGAAGACATGTCCCATGCTATGACCTAAATTTAAGTGGGATCGAATCCCTTTTGTTTCTTTAGGGTCCTTTTTTAGAATTGAGTATTTAACCGCAATGCTTTCTCGCAACTGAGTCCAGAGGTCTGACTTTTCTAAAGACTTTCCTATTTTCTCTATCTGAGCCCAAGGCTTTCTACATAAAAGGGCATGTTTTATGTGCTCAGCAAAGGCTTGACGCTCTAAGCGCTGACCTTGTTGTTTAAGGATAGATTTGACGAGATAAACTTTTGAAGCAAAGTGAAATGTTCCTAGCTGATTCTTTACTTCTCCTGAATTAAGAGCTGTTTTTCCCCCATGGGCCGAATCGATAGCAGCGAGCCAGGTTGTTGGAATTTGCTGAAAATCAATACCTCGGTGGTAGACGCTGGCAAAGAATCCAGCGAAGTCTCCGACGGACCCACCACCAAGAGCTATAACCTGAGCTTCTTGCTTTTTAACTCCGCCAATAATTTTTGATATTCGAGAAAAGTGTTTTGGGAAATTATCAAGCGACTTTAGGGGTTCGCCAGCCTTGACACCGTAGCGGTTTTTAAACTGCCTTATGAAGTATCGCAAAGACGGGCTGATTCTTTCTAAACGGCGGTCATAAATGAGAACAGCCTCTGGCCTGAAAGTCTTACGACTCGGCAGATGGGTAGAAAATCGGCAATTTTCAATACTTGGAACCATAGTCTGAAGCTAGCAGAAGGAGGCTCGGGTTCCAAGCAGTGATTTATCAGTTAATTGGGGTTATCAAGTCGATTTGCCTCTTCTGAAATTGCATCAGATTGCTCGAGGATATCACGTCCATTACTCATATCGCCCTCTAAAAGGCCTTTGATTCGGCCGAGAAGCTGGGTTCCTAGGCTGAATACATTGGCATAAATTTCGTGGTATTCCTCAAGAGACTCTACCATCTTTTGAACCTGCTCTGATAAAGACACCAAACTGACGTTATCAGGGTTTTCTTGCCGCAATCCCTCTACATGTGAAAGGAGGCCTTTTAACTTTGATTTTAACTCGCCGATAACTTGCGTATCAGGAGTGGACTCAGTGACACCACTGACCATTAAGTTCAAGCGATAGGTAAAACGACTAATGAAACCATTGAGTTTTTCTCGGGACTCACGGTCCACGCTTCCAGCGGCGATCACTCGACTAACAACGGATTGACCATCACTGATGTCCTGGTTGACGTGAAAGAGGTGAGAAAATCGAATATCATTGCTGACTTCATAAGAGGCCGTCTGAAATTCGTTAAGAGCTTTCATAAAGTTCAAAGATGATTGCCCACTCTGAAGGTCCTCGGGTTCGTATGAAAGCAAGCTATCAATACTTTGATTAAATAACTTTAAGTCGGTTGCAAAATCAATTTGTCTTTGAAAGTCTCTCAGTGACCTTACCTCATTAGGGTCACCTGCTATTAGGTTTTCTTCGGCTTTAATAGCGAGCTTAGTTCTTTTTCTCCAAGTTCTGCGAACCACCGCCGGAAGCCAACTAGGCACGCTCGATAAAAACAAAAATGTAGACCCACCCATTGCTGCGAAAAGATCGGGACGCACTACCATCGGGCTGGTCAACCAAGCGGTAAACTGTGAAACAAGACCTGGGTTAGCAAAACCTAGAGCTGTTAAGCCAATACTAACTACCGCAGTCGCTCCAAGGTGAACAGCTAAAGACTTTCCTGTACTTCTCTGACCAAAAATACTCATGGCTCTATTGTAAGCCCGAGTCGTACGAACAATGGCCGTCGTTTTTGCGATCTTACCTGAATAGTTTTGCTCTAATGCTTCGTTGATCAAACCAATTAAAGCTCTCTTTTTTTCGGGATCGTTATAGGCTTCATTTATCAGGCGAGCTTGGTACTCGATTTTATCTAAAGTTAAACCATAGATCTCATGATCACTCAGATAAAACGTCGTCGCTTTGAGCCTTTCATTGGTCTCATCAAGGGTGTCTGTTCTGGGGTTCCGACCATGAAACTCAATAATATCTGCTGGAGTTGGATTTCCATGTCCAATCCAATAGAACCAGTATTGTTCTCGCAGCTTTTCTAAAATTCTTTCGGCGTAGGTATTTCGAAAGTTAAAGTTTCTAACGATTTCCTTGTGATCGGCATCTTTTGTGACCTCCCAGACAATCATTGCAAAGACTGGGTCGGCAAACATTAAACCCTCTTCTTCAACATATTTTTCGAATGCAGCCTTCTTCGCTTCAAACTCTCTACGATCGCGCGCCATCGGATTTAAAACATCGACGTTCTGCCCACTGACAGGCACAACTTCTCTACCCGCCGATTGAGACTGGGTAAAAATCTCAACAACTCTTTCTTCGCAAAGCCCAACATCTTGGGCACTAACTTCGGTTCCCCACATCAAGGGAGCCACGGTTAAAAGAATCAAAAGTTTTAACAAATAAAACCGACAACTTGGGTTCATTATATTCTCCACAGTTCAGAATCTTAGTAGCCCTTCACAGTGCACTATGTGTACCATGGCCAACCTGAATGTAGATTTATAAATACCTTATATTACTATGTTTTTACCGGACATTCTGAGTCCTATTGGGCCGTCTCCGCGTTTTGTGATACCTTGGGGCTAATATTGGGAAGTTGCCAATCAATGGTCTCTAAATTTCTTTCTCGAAGGAAGTTATTAACCTTTGAAAAAGGTTTCGAACCAAAGAAACCCCGATGGGCCGATAGTGGAGATGGGTGAACACTCTCCAGAACTAAGTGCTTCTTTCGATCGACAGAAGCTGCCTTTTTCTGGGCATAGCTTCCCCATAAAATAAATGCGATGGGGTTTTCAGATTTATTGAGTTCCTCAACGACTCGATCCGTAAAGCGCTCCCACCCCTTTTTTTGGTGAGCTCCTGCTTGGCCCTTTTCGACGGTCAGGACACTGTTTAGGAGTAACACCCCTTGGTCAGCCCAGTGGCTTAAACATCCGTGATTGGGAGTTTCTGTAGATACATCTGACTGGAGTTCTTTAAATATATTTTTCAAAGAAGGAGGCGATTGAATCCCCGGTTGAACTGAAAAACAAAGTCCGTGGGCTTGGTTAGGCCCATGATAGGGATCTTGACCAATAATTACAACTTTCACTTTGTCGAAGGGAGTTTTATTAAGGGCTGCAAAATAATCTTTCCCTCGCGGGTAAATCGTCGCCCCTGAGTCGTAGCGCTCTTTTAAAAATGACTTAAGCTCTTGCATATAATCTTTTGCAAACTCATCCTCTAAACGGTGTTTCCAGCTTGGCTCTAAATCGATATTAATCTGCAATTTTTCCCCCTCGATACCTTTGAGCTATCAAAGTCCACAGCGATTGTCTAGAATAGGAAGCCATGAAACCTTCGAATTTTGACATAATAAAAGCTGAGTTCTTTGATCGAGATACTAAAAAAGTCGCAAAAGATCTCCTGGGGAAGATTCTAAGGGTTCAGCACCCAGGCGAACCAGAAGTTCTCTGCAAAATTGTTGAAACAGAAGCTTACTTAGGCCTTAAAGACCCCGCCTGTCATACCTTTGGCGGCAAAAGATCCCCGCGCAATGAATCCATGTGGCAAAAAGCTGGAACGAGTTATGTTTACTTTATTTATGGAATGTACCATTGCCTCAACTTTGTGACTCGCTCTGAGAGAGAACCAGAAGCGGTACTAATAAGGGCTATTGAACCTTTATCGGGTCAAGACCTCATCAAAAAGCGCCGTAAGAGTAAAAAAGAAATTGATTGGACAAATGGCCCAGGCAAACTTTGTATGGCCCTCAATATAAATAAGAAGCATGATGGCCTCAACTTAGAGAAAAAACCGATTCAAGTTCTTTCGGGCGACGAGATTGCTACAAAGTATATTGTAAGCACACCGCGGATAGGAATCGGCACCAAACACGATGCTTGTTTTTGGAAACTTCGATTTTTTATAAAAGACAATCCTTGGGTCTCAAAAGTTCCCTCGGGAAACCCAAAATAAGATTACTCGGCCTGAATCTGGCAGTAAAAATCAGAAGTCCACTGAGGATTCTTGGCCTCACCTTTAATTAAAAAGTACTTTCCCATGATTTTAACTTCATTTTTCATGGACCATTGCTCGATGGTTGAAGAGCTTAAAAGAAGACGCTCTTCCATGCGATGAATAACATTATTATCGCCATGTCTAAGACGGGCCTGGGTGCGAATACTATTGATTCTCTCACTACAGGTAATACCTCTCGGACCAAAAGATTCAAAATCATTAGCGGCAACTAAAGTTAACTTGGGCCCAGATTTGAGAAGGTATACTGGGGCCGTAAATTCATCTCGATAGGTCGCCTTGGTTTTTTGTCGCAATTGATAAACACAATACCCAGGACCCGAGGCGGTCATAGCTCGCGAAATTCTACGGGCGCCTTTTGATTGATATCTCAGTTTAAAGTTTTCAAAGAGAGAAATTTTATTATTAAGACTTGGAGTCAGGTCTTTCGAGTTTTCAACCCACGCCTTTTTGTCCAAACGACAAATATCTGCCACCGCCGTCAGCGATAATAAATTGAACATTAAAATGGCCAAGATGACTTTTTTCATAGACCTAAGTACCCCTAAAACCGTCCCAATCTATCCAATGCTATTGCAAAGAGTCAATTTTCCTCCGTAACATTTGCGGCTTTTTTTACGAAGTTTTGTAAAAAGCACAAGATTAAAAGCTCCAAGCAAGAGGGCCAATTTTTAAAAAAATTAGTTATCGTAAGGCTTTAGCTGTGTTTTTATTAAATATTAGAAATCGGCAATTCTCTCCACTGAGGAGCACCTTCATATGAAATCTAAAGCACCTAAGATCATTCTCCTACTGCTTTTAATAAGTGCCTTTATCAGCTTTTTTGTGTTCGATTTGGGCCAATACCTGAGCTTTGATTACCTTAAATCGCAACAATCCAACTTTCAGAGCTATTACGCTAAGAACCAAGTCCTAACTCTCGCTATTTACTTTCTGATCTATGTGGTTTCTACAGCACTTTCGCTCCCGGGCGCTGCTATTCTCACTCTCGCCGGAGGCGCACTCTTTGGAAATATGGTTGGTGTCATTGTCGTTTCCTTTGCCAGTACTATAGGCGCTACCTGTGCATTTTTGGCTTCCCGCTATATTTTGCGCGATTATGTTCAGGAGAAATTTAAGAGCCGACTTAAAACCATTAATAAAGGAATCGAAAAAGAGGGTGGTTTTTACCTCTTCACCCTTCGCCTTATTCCTGCGGTACCTTTTTTCGTGATTAATATGGTGATGGGCCTAACCAATATGGGGGTCATTCGATTTTTTATTATCTCACAAGTCGGAATGCTCGCGGGAACCTTTGTTTACGTTAATGCGGGAACACAAATAGGCCAACTCGATTCTCCAGCGGGAATTCTTTCTCCCAATATCCTTATCAGCTTTGTTATTCTTGGACTCTTCCCACTTATCGCTAAAAAGTTTATAAAGCTCTATGTTGGAAAACTGGTAAGTTGGTGGTCTTCGCGAAAGGTTTATAGTAAATACAAGAAGCCTAAGAAATTTGACTACAACGTGATTGCCATAGGTGGTGGTGCAGCCGGACTAGTAACTTCATACATTGGAGCTGCCGCTAAAGCTAAGGTCGCCCTCATCGAGGCCGATAAAATGGGCGGCGATTGCCTCAACTATGGTTGTGTCCCAAGTAAGGCTATCATCCGCACAGCAAAATTTATGTCCGATGCAAAAAAGGCCCAATCCCTAGGAATTAAAAATGTAAATGTGGAATATGATTTCGCCGAAGTCATGGAGCGAGTACAACGGGTTGTGAAAACCATCGAGCCCCACGATTCTGTAGAACGATACACTAACTTGGGCGTCAGTTGTTATACAGGCTACGCCAAAATAAAATCTCCATGGGAAGTTGAAATCAATGGAGAGATTTTAACGACTAAGAACATCGTTATTGCTTCAGGCGCTGGACCTTTCGTACCGAACATCGAAGGCCTCGAAAAAATGGATCCTATGACTTCAGAGAACCTTTGGAACATGCGCGAACAACCAAAGAAATTACTCGTTCTAGGTGGAGGACCCATTGGCTCAGAACTCGCCCAAGCATTTCATCGAGTCGGCTGCAATGTCACTCAACTAGAACTCGCTGACCGAATTCTAGTTCGAGAAGATAAAGAAGTTTCAGATATTGTCATGAAAGACTTTAAAGATGAGGGAATCAATCTACTTACCGAACATAAGGCTGTACGCTTTTATGAAGAAGGTGGAAAACGCTATTGCGTTGCTGATCACAAAGGCGAAGAAAAGGTTATTGAATTTGATAAAGTCATTGTCGCTCTCGGTAGAAAGGCCCGGGTCACTGGTTTCGGTCTCGAAGAACTCGGAATTGAACTGACCGATCGAGGAACCATTCAAGTGAATGACTGGATGCAAACTAACTATCCCAACATCTATGCCTGTGGCGATGTCGTGGGTCCCTATCAATTTACTCATATGGCAGCCCATCAAGCTTGGTTCTGTGCGGTCAATGCCATGGCCTCACCTTTTTATAGTTTCGACGTCGATTACAGTATCGTTCCTTGGTGTACCTACACCGATCCTGAGATAGCCCGGTGCGGACTGAATGAAACCGAAGCTCAAGAACAAGACATTCCCTACGAGGTTAGTACTTACGATCTAGAGGAACTCGATCGAGCCATTACAGAAGAGGCGGCTCACGGTTTCGTTAAAGTTCTCACTGTACCGGGAAAAGACAAAATAATAGGCGTTACTATCGTCGGAATGCACGCTGGTGACTACATCGCAGAGTTTGTTACAGCCATGAAGTATGGACTCGGCATGAATAAGATTCTCGGAACCATTCACATTTACCCGACACTGGCTGAAGCGAATAAATATGCCGCTGGTGCCTGGAAGAAAAATCATGTCAGTGAAAAAACATTGAATCTCGCAATGCGATTTAATTCTTGGAGAAGAACATAAAAATATAATTGAACCCAACTAAGGTGAACTAGGTATGAAACATTTTAAATTAGCATCATTTTTCTTTTTTATTAGCTCAGTCTTTTCAATATTAGCTTTTGCTGACTTTGATCACAGCCATTCCGAGTGGGATCAAGTTTTAAAAAAGTATGTAAGCACAGTTCCGGGGTCAACACAGGTTGATTACAAGGCCCTCAAAAAAGAGAGTGGCGTCCTAGACTCTTACCTCTCTAAAGTTTCTGCGGTTAAAAAATCGGAGTACGAAGGGTGGTCTGGTGATCAGAAGCTTGCCTTCTTAATAAATGCTTACAACGCTTTTACTCTTAAATTTATTATTAAAGATGACATTCCAGAGAGTATAAAAGACAAAGGAGGGTTCTTTAGTAGTCCTTGGAAGAAAAAGTTCTTTAAGATTTTTGGCAAAGAGGCCTATCTCGATAAACTCGAACACGAAATGGCTCGTAAACAATTTAACAACTGTCGAGTTCATTTTGCTTTCAATTGCGCCTCTATTGGTTGCCCAGCTCTTCGCACCGAAGCATGGTTGGCCGATAAGCTCGACGAACAGTTCGAGGATTCCACAAAAAAATTCCTTAGTGACCGCTCGAGAAATCGCTACAATAAAGAGAAAAATCGAGTGGAAATATCAAAGATATTTGATTGGTATGAGGACGACTTTTCGAAAGACAAAACCTGTGGCAGTGTCGCCCAGTTTGTTTCTAAATACCTGACTGATGACAAGGACTTACAGAAAAAGATCGCTTCTGAAGAAATCAGTATCCGGCACTTGGATTACGATTGGAAGCTCAATAAAAAGTAATTGATTCTTGACGGAGGATTTAAAATTTCTTAAATCCTCCCCATGGCTCCAAAAAAGAAAAATTCCTACTATCAAATCAGCTATCGCGACCCAAAAGACGGTAATATTCATGCCCTTAAGGCCAAGAAAATTACAGATTCAAGCTTGGGTCTTAGCTTTATTGCAATCTCTGATTTCGTCTTTGATACCGAGTCCATCGTAGTTAACCCCCAAGAAGAGGCACTGCAACTTCGATTCGAAACCGTGAAGATACTCCACCTTTCTATTTACTCAGTTATTTCAATTGAAGAGATGGATGGCAGTAAATCTCTGAAGTTTAAAAAAGACAAATCAGATCTAAAAATTCTCCAGGCAGACTTCGCCGGCGGTGACTAGTGAGAGGGAGAACCCTTAAGCACTCCCCCTTTCTATTTATTTGAATTTCGCACTATTCATATACTTCGTATTGCTCCACTTCGTGTTTCGACGAGAGGACTTTCTGAAGTCTGTGGCATAGACACCACTATAGCTGAAACTTGTGTAGTCGAGATCGGCACCGATCAAATCAGTGTAACCAAGCATTGAATAATTTATATCAACATACTGCATGCTAATGTTTCGAGCCTCAACATATCTAAAATTCGCATAGTTGATATCTGCATAATCTAATTTAGCACTGCGAAGGTCAGCATAGCGCATTCGAGAGTAGTTTAGATTAGAATACTGAGCATCGACCCCTGGCATATCGGCATACTGAAGGTCCGAATATGATAAGTTCGCATATTGCAAGCTGGCAGATCTCATTTCTGCGTAATCGAGATCAGCGTATTGAAGCTTCGCATAGTCAGCATTGACCAAATTCATGTCTGCATAATCTAAACGAGCGTATTGAAGCTTTGCGTACCTCAAGTCTGCTAAGTCAAGTTTAGCATACCTTAAATCGGCATATCTAAGGTCGGCGTATTTTAAATTCGCGCCGCGCAGATCTTTCGATCTTAAGTTAGCATATCTAAGATTCATACCTTGGCAATTTTTAGTCTTCAAACAACGACTGACGTGATTACTGTTAGCAGCAGTTCCTGCCTCTACAAGATCGTTGTTCGCTTCGGCCGCTTCATAGCCATAGTAATTTCCGTCGGTATTTAGACTATTTGATGATTTGTCTTCGAGACCGCCTTCTCCACAGGCTGTAAGTCCGAGCAAGACAACAGAACACAACAAGATTTTCTTCATGAAATCCCCCCATTTAACTATTTAACCAATGACTTCCTTAAGAAATCTTCTACCCATGGCTCATTACTACAAGGCCTATGCCGCCACAAAACGAAACAGTATCAGTATGAGGGATCTCGACTGTTTAAAGTCTGCACAGAGACGGAAGGATTTTACAAATTCAGTAGAAGAGAAAATGAAACTATATGACTGAAAATAAAAAAAGCCGCCCGAAAGGAGCGGCTATTTTTGTTCATAGTATTTTCGACTAGCGAATCGCGGTATTCAGATGCTTAGTTCCCGACATTGTAAGACCAGTTTTTTGACTTGTTCTCAAGTCGGTGTAAGAGACACCACTATTGTTAAGAGATACATGACTGAGGTTCGCATCTTTAAGGTCAGCGTACCCAAGGCGAGAGTGCTCAATATCTGAGTACTGCAATTGCGCTTTCTGGCCCTCAACATATCTGAGGTTAGAATAATTAATCTCAGCGTACATGACCTGAGCTAGGCCGATTTCTGCATATCTAAGAGAAGCATAGTTAGCATCGATGTAGTTCAGTTTAGCCCCGCTTAGATCTGCATACTGAAGATCCGCATAATTAACGTTGGCATAACTTAAATCAGCTGCAATTGCCTCTACATAATCCATATCGGAGTATTGAAGAGTCGCGTAGCGAGCGATCACACCATTCATATCGGCATACTCAAGACTTGCGTACTTAAGGTTTGCATAATTCATTCGAGCTTGATCCAGTTTAGCATACTGAAGGTTTGCATAACGAAGATCTGCATAACGAAGATCGGCGCCACGAAGGTCTTTACCTCTTAGATTGGCATAGCGAAGATTCATCCCATTACATTTCTTTGTAGAAAGACATTTTTTAACGTCAGCAGCGCTTGCGGCAGCGCCAACTTCTACAGGTTCACCGTTTTGCTCGGCAGCCTCGATACCATAAACACCGTTATCTGGATCAATTTGCTCAAGTGAAAGACCAGCTTGTTCAAGACCACCCTCACCACAAGCAGTAAGACCTAATATAGCTACAAATAAAATAATTACCTTTTTCATAATTCCCCCAAAATTAGAATTCACATTTATCAACATTCACATTAACGTCCCGATAGATTTAGTTTAGGGGTGCCGTGGCTTCAATTTGGTAACAGTTTTGACGATAAAGAAAGTTTTTAAACAAAATAAAAAGGGTCTCCGAAGAGACCCTTGGTCAAATTTAAATGATTTATAAAAGTTACTGACAGGTATTACTGGCTGTCGCGTTGGCATTGAGAGCAGCTAATGTAAGCTGAGTTCTGGTAAAGGCCCGAGTCGCAGTTACCATTGTAAGGTCTTCAACTGAGGCTCCCGCTACCGTTTGCATACCAAATACTTGGTTAGGATATACACCAACACATCCCGTTTCGATGTTTCCGTATTGACTGAGTAAAATGAGACGAGAATTTCTGGAAGACATGTCTCCATTCTTTACGACATTGGCATTTTCAGAGGCCATTACAGCAATTCCACCGTCAACTCTTTCAACGAGAGAATTTTCATAAATATTGTCATCACCAGCTTTACCCATGACCGTGCTCCACTTGAACTGAAAGTTTGAATCAAGGCTCATTACCCAGCTATCTAAGAATCCATTCCCTACGGACTCCGTATGACCAGCGAGAAGAATATCTCCCGATTGACTCACTCTAACATTGGTTAGTGACTCGTAAGCACTTCCTCCAACAACATAACTAGCGACAAGATTGAGGTTGGCATCAAGACGAATGATAGAACCATCTCCACCGCCAAATCCCATGTTCCTAACAACACCAGTGACGATAAGTTCACCGTTATTCCAAACGGCTGACTCAGCGACATCAAATCCCGCGGCATTAACATAACTTTTGGCCGCGAGTAGAGTTCCCGTTTCAGAAACTTTAAGGATGGTAATATCGTCTCTCACGTTAGGTTCAATCTTTCTTCGGCCAACTACAAAGAAACCTTGGTTAGGTACATGGATCACATCGCGCCCAACATGGGATTCACCAGCAATTCCATAGCTTCGAGCCCAAACAACATCAAGATTCGCATCGAGCTTCACTAAGAGGGTCGACTCTACATCGTTTTCATCGAGCTGCCACTTACCGGTCGCAATATAACTTTGATTACCTTGGGCATCCGTAAACGGAGTCAAATCGTGAAATTGATCCCAGGCCTCGCCCGCTGAATGGTAAAGATCCGTCTGAAAAACACTACCGTCGTTTTTGTTTATACGAACGATAAGTCCTCCACCAGCTCTATAGACATTGTTTGGTCGAACCCAAGAAAACCCACTAAGCATGTAATGAGTATTGGTTTCATTAACAGACCAGACCTGATCATTTCGATCAGTGGCAATTCTGCGAGCATAAGCAAGAGTTCCATTCATATTCCATTTTACAACCTGAATATCTCGAAGTTCGCCGACCGGCATTGCCGCTGGATCATCGGTCATGGTTCCGCCCGATAAAAAACCACCATCAGCTGTTTGAATCAATCCATAACTAATTTGATCAGCTGTTGCCGCAGCTTGATATGAAGCAGAAAATGCAGGAGGTGCGGGCGTCGGAGTTGCTGCTGGAGTCTCCCCTTCCTCTTCTTCAGGAAGCTCTTCTCCATTTTGCTGTTCTTGACCGCCACTAATGTTATCGCTTTTCAAATTGAGTGGCCCACCGGCTTCACCGCAATTTTGAAAGCTAAAAATTAGTGTAATTAAAAGAAACGAAGATAATAGGTGTCTCAAACTAAGACTCATTTTGTTTCCCCCCAAGGAATAAAAACCATAACCCAATAACCAACTTAAATAACTGCAATCCCATGACCCGTGAGGACCAAGTAGCACCGAATCATCTGCCCATGCTTTTTACACCCGACAAATTTTCCTTCAGGTAGAAGCTTCCTTTTGGTAGCGCACCAATGTCATCAAAATGAGACAAAAAAGACCCCTAATTGCTTAGGGGCCACGGGATGGGTCTTCCGACTAATGCGGTCGCACCAAATTGGGGTAATTAAGTGTATAGGTCATTCAGGAATTAGGGGTTCCCAAAATTTTTATCGGTCTATAAGTCTCATTCGCGGACGAAGACTCCTTGTAACTGCAGTGCTCCTCTCCGTATAAAGAGTCTCTCCATTCCAAAGACTATTTAAATAACTTGTTTGTTCACCTCGTAAAGCAGTGGCAATTGAATCGTTTCGTGGAACGACATAAAAGTGCTCACCCATGTCCACTGAAAAGTTTAAGTTGTGACGATCACGACAAACTCCTCGATCGTAATTGAGGCAATCACCAGTGAAAAAATCAAAGCGCCCCTCACCGCGAATCCATCCGCCGCCGTCACCGACTACAAAACATCCATCAACAGGTTGCCCTGTTTGCGGACATATCTTGCCCGCCATACTCGGAAAAAATAATACGGTTCCAATCGGATATTCGCCTGGGTCAGCAGCCACTGTTCGACAGGGATCAAGACAGTTGGTCGGATTATAATCGTTCACTCCAGTACCAAATCCATATTTACAGTTGGTAGTACTCAAATCTCTAGGCGCCATACCCACATTATGTAAAATGTCATCTACAATGCAGGTGCCTTCGATATCGTAACAGTCTCTACGTCTTCTTCCATTGAGGTCAGAAAATCTGGGAGCAAAGTATTGGGTGACTCCTTTATTATATCGATCCGAACTCGATCGCGGAGTACAACTCGCCTGCCCTTGGCATTCGTAGCCCACTCTACCTTGTGAATATTGACTTCTATTTCTTGATATCTGCTCACAGCTCCTGACATTATTATGAGGAATCGCCTGCCTTCCGGGCTCAATGGATTGGGCTTGATTTTCTTCATAATAATAACCAACAGCTAATGCAGAATCTGAGCACAAAAGGCCCATGAAAACTACGAGGAATAGTTTCCGAGACATGCACACTCTCCTAAGCTTGCCGATTCTTTTTTAACTATGTACTTTTTGGGAATTTGAAATGACTTTCAGACGCCCACTCTCTCTTGTACAAGCTAGAAGTTGCAAACATCTTTCCATGCGAAAAGGCGCTCATTTGCGCCTCCTCGTCTACTCTTTTGACACCTGTTAGGTAGAAAACTAACACAGACCTTTTAGCTCTATTTCGAATCCTATTTTGGCTTCGCCTAATCGACTACAATTCCAGAGTCATTCACTACAGACTGTGGGTGATCCATCACTTTTCTAATAAAGTGAACTATTTCAATCCCTGAGGCTGTGATATTTTGAAGAATTACAAAACCAGAATTGGTAACTACAACATTAAAGTCACCAAATTTCGGACTCTGATCACGAAAAAAAGTCTCTACGATGGGAGTTCGATTTTGTTTAACAACATTTAAAATCGCTGAATACTCTCTGACAAATCTTCGTTTTATTCTTATTGAGATATCATCACCTTCAAATTTTTTAATTCGCTCTAATACACTGAGAGTTAACGGAAAGATATCTGGGTGGTTCTCAGATAGAAGATGAGCTAAAAGTTTTTCTTCTTCGGTCAAACCTTTCATCATACCCATAGGATCTTCTGGAATAGAAAAAATCAGACTAATACCAGAAACTCTCAATTCAGAGTCTAAAAAAATCGGCGCTTCTCCAGCCACGTAGTGCCAATTGAGCGATACTTTTCCTTGGTCGAGATTCCATGAATTTCCTCTTAGATTTATCACAATTGAGTATTGGTCAAAAACCTCGGCAAATTCCTGAACAATTGATGTAGGAACTTTGTCGATATCCAAAACATGCCCGTTTTGAACAAATGGCTTTAATCCTCTGTTTTTAAAAAAATCAGTGACCATATCCATTTTTGCATCATCAAGCTGACCGATACTTAAATAAAAGAGAGGTTCATCTACAGAAAGTCTAAACAGTTTCGATATGGCCTCTCTATAAGCATCAATTTTTAATTGAAAGTCGCTCAAATCTCTCGGAGAGTTTACTGCTTTTAAGAGGCTCGTGTCCCCTTTAAAGGGGAAAACTTTTTGCTCTTCCAAAAATGATTTCTCACAAGATTTAGCTCTAACGGGTTCAGCGGTTAAACAGAGACTAATAATACTACAGCAACAGATAAAATAAATAATACGCACTTCAAAAACCTTTCTACCAGTCGAAGTGTATTTATTACATTTTCTTGAACCCCACAAACTTATGACTCTTTTCGCAAAAGGATTTGTGGTTTTTCTGTGGTTTTTAAGCACTATTTTACTAGAACTTGAATTTCCTATCCTCAGGTAGAAGCTTCCTTTTGGTAGCGCTCTCGCGTAAACGGAGAGCTTAACCAAAATTCATATAAGGAAAAAGCTATTTCATTTCAGCGTTGAGTTCAAAATCAGAAATATGCATTTCCACATCATGGAGCGAGGAAACCTCCCAACCAAAGTTAATAGAACTGATAACATATTGACCAAAAGATTCTTGAATCAATGGGGCTACATATTCGCTTGTTTTTCCATAATTAATGGCGCGGTTGAAAGCATCTTGTAAAATGGGACGAATATCGACCTCAAAATTGACCCAACTCTGATTGTGCAATTTAGATCGAGCATTACTCCCCGCTAAGTCAGCTAGGGCTACGTTGTACATATAACGCTTTTGTGGTTTATGCAAGAAATCACCATCCTCATAGTCTTTATCTCGGTTGCGTACATCAAAGTAGTTGATACTCAATCCATAGCCCTGGCCATGCCCGAGTGACTTATTTTTATCATCTCTCAGGTACTGTACATTTATATGAATTTTGAAGTGGGCCGTTGCTTTCGATTTATCCCATTCAGCCTCTCTAGCTGCGGTAATATTTTCTTTAGTCACACGAGTACCCATCTTTAGTAAGATCTTTTTAGTTTTCCCGAATTTAACTCCGTTCCCTAGGTCGGTGAGTTTTTGCGAAAACAGAAGGGCTGGATGTGGCGTTTCGTAGCAGGGGTCTTTTTCATGTTGCTCATAACCCCAAACTCCACCATATTCCCTTGCTCCATTGACTCCCATTATGATTCCTCTTGAGCCAGAACCACTTTTTCCAATTTGAAAAACTTTGTAGTAATTTTCCCACCGATAGACATTGTTGCCATTATAAGAGCCATGACTCGAATACAAGTCAGCCTTTGAATTCCATTGTGCTAAACTCCATTTAAACGGCACTGCATATCTATTTTTCCCGCCATATCTAATGTTATGAGAGTCATCTACTGGCGAACTCTTGTAGGGTTGGCACTCATGGCCGTTAACGTATACAGGGTCAGCATCATAGTCAGTGACTTGTTCAATTCTTGGGTCCTTAACTTCGATAGGATCCATATAGGTGATATCTTCAATCAAACTTTGAACTTCACCTGCTGATGATATCTGGTGAATTGAAATCAGAACGAAAAATACGATATAAAAGAAATTATTCACAACTAGTCCTTCCATTAACTACTCTTAATTTAAGAACACGACTCTATTGGAATAGTTTTGCAGGGTTTCAAAACTTCTCATTTTAAGACAGAGCATAGACCTTGATCTGCTTTAATTTTCACCATGACTCAGGGCTAGCTTTCTATTTTTGAACTATTTCAACTACTTATAAAAAAACGTCCAGAACTCAAAAAGTGCTTTGACTTACACATTTGTTACACATAACTTACATATAACTTATACATTACTTACAAAAAACTTGTACACAGAGATTGAAACGCCCAAGAGAAAGAAGGATAACCAAAGACTCTATAAGTAAGTGTAAGCAAAGTCGAAGGAACGACTTTTAACCCCATCGAGGACTCAAAATGGCAGAACACAGAGATGACTTAACTAATAGTATGAATGATGAGGATTTCAGCCAGGGCTTTGGCGATGAAACTCCGATTCAATCACTCACTGTCAAAGAAAAGCGAGTTCTAGAGTTTTTAGAAGTTTACATGAAAGAACGGGGCATTGCTCCCTCCTACAAAGAGGTGCAGCAGCATTTTGGATTTAAATCCATTAACTCCGTACAAAGATATTTTAAACAACTAGAGTCCAAGGGTTATATCCACATGCCCGGTGGAAATCGCAAAAGAGCCATTACCCTTTTGCAAAGCTCTGGAGCTCTACAAACACAGATCGACGACGGTGAAAGAGACGTTGAGGCTCCTCAATTAGCGCCTGAAGCATTGAGCCTTCCTTTACTCGGTCGTGTGGCTGCTGGGATTCCTATCGAACGCATGGAGCACGATGAATTTGTGGATATCCCTGCCAGCATGATTCGCAACCCTGAGCGAACCTATGCTCTTCGGGTTGAAGGAGATTCCATGATTGAAGATGGAATCCTAGAAGATGACCTTCTTCTTGTACAAGAGCAACAGGAAGCAAGAGATGGAGAAATTATTGTGGCCGTGGTAGATAATGAAGCAACCGTAAAACACTTCTATCTGCATAGCCCGAAAAAACTAGAAGAACAGGGGCAAGATCCCCATTGTAATATTGAACTTCGCCCCGCCAATAAAAGAATGAAATCTTTTTGGTACCGCTGGGATGAAGTAGAAATTCGCGGAATCGTCGTGGGACTGATCCGCCAGTTTTAAAGTTGGATTAAAACTCCAATCGAGTTGTCAGAGATTCCTCTTGGATAACTCTTACTCTCTCAAGTGAGAGCTATACTTACATTTTGAATTTTTCACTGATTGGTCTTTTTGTAGCTTAAGACTAAACAGATTTAGTTTATATAAGGTTTATTGTGGAAACAAAAGAACAGAAACTACAACAACTCAAGAGCCAACTCTCATCCCAGCTGCTGAATGATCAGTATGTGGCCGCTCCCCAGGGTGTTCCCACTGGCATTCAGCAGTTGGATGAGTTCCTGTTTTGGCAGGGCTTTCCTAAAAATGGAATTTCCCTGATCAATGCTGCTCCTGGCTTAGGAGCTACCTCCTTCTGGTTGCGCGCAGCTAGAGAGGTCAGTAATAGTGCGCGCTGGTCTGCCTGGATTAACATCGGCGAGGATTCAAGCTCAAGTCTTCTCTTGAATCCTTTGCCGTTGTGGCAGAGTGGAATCGATTTGTCCCGCCTTCTTGTTGTGCAATCTCCCCTAGACAGCAAGAAGGTGTTTTTTTCTCTGCAAGAAGTAATGAGTTGTGAGCTCTTTGACTTGATCGGCTGTGACCTTAGCACCGTACAATTGAAGCGCTACCAATTAGAACGCCTACAAAGACTCAGTCGCAAACATAAGACGGCTTTGATCTTACACAACTCCCAAGGGCACCGCTATAGCCCGCAACTGTTCTCAATGATTCTTAAATTAGAAAGCAAAAAAATAACTATCAACCGGGCCCTATACAGACCCACCCCCCACTTTATCAGGAGGATCGAGTATGCGAATTTTATGTCTCAACTTACACAAGGAATGCAAGGCATCTCTAGCAGAGGTTTTTCTCAAGTTCAGCCCTTGCGTACAGTATCGTAGCCCCAATCTTATTTTCATCGATATCACTAAGAGTGTTCCTCTTTTTGAGAGCGAAGAAAATATCCTGAAACAGGCCATTGAAACGGCAGAAGAACTTATCGGACCAGCCAATGGAGCCATCGCCAATACCACCTATACGGCCCAAACCTTTGCCACAATGTACGACGAGTTTATCTCAAGTCCCGCCGATGAAATGGAACAAATAAAAGCTTTAGCCATTAACTGTCTAAAATATTTTGAAGGATTAAAATATTGGGAGAAAGAAAGAAATGTTGAACAAGTTATTTCGCAACTTTATTTACTGGGCCTTAATAAGCTGGGGGACCTCTGGCGTTTTGATCAAACGGATTTCGAGGAACGCTGGGGAAACCTGGGCAGGCTCCTTTACCGCAAACTTCACGGGCTTGAGGAGCAAGTCATATCTCCACTTCGACCGAGCGAGCATATTCTCGACTACCGCTATATGGATTTCCCGGTTTCCATGCTCCCTCTCCTTATGCGCCAAGTGGAAGTCTCCCTCAAACACCTCTTTGCCCGACTCCAAGCCAGAGCCCTCTTTGCCTACAAGATTCAACTCCGACTCTATTGTGAGTACTCTAATGCTCATCATTGCCTTGATCTAGAGCCATCCACTCCCAATAGAAACCTGGAGCTATTCACGACCCTGATGGAGAATAAACTCAATGGGCTCAATTTAGAAAACCCCATTCGTGAATACGAAATTGAAGTGAAGAGTATCCCAGAAAAAGAGCACCAGTTGAACTTCTTTGAGCCCCAGGTTCGTGACGAAGATCGCTTGCAGGTTTTAGTTAGCGTCTTACAACAAAGTTCTTTTCAAGCGGGATTCTTTAATATGCAGGATTCAATTCTACCGGAAGACTCTTGGAGTGTTCGTGCTGAAAAGTCCGATTTTACTCCCATAGAAACCACTTACGAAGAAGAGGGTGGTGCCTTAAGAGTGGTTCCAGCCTATAGCGAAGGACTTGTTGAAGCTCCTCGCCCCTCAAGAATTTTATCAGACCCAGAAAGGCTCAGTCCTTTCGAGGTTCGTGGAATGAAGTTTTTAACAACAACACCTATTGAAAGATTGGAGGATGAATGGTGGGACGTGCACCAAGAAAGAGATTATTATTTTGCCCTCTCTCCGGCCGGGCAATGTTTGTGGATATTTCAGGATACTAGTAGTCAGGAATACTTCCTACACGGCTATTTCGACTAGCGAAGAAAGGAGCGGTAGAATCTATGGCGTTGGTGGGCCGCTTGCTCGATCGAGGTACTTAAGTACATCTCCTCGCGCACTTTCCCCACCGGCCTTATATCTTCTACCGCTTCTTTCTTCGCTTAAGTGATTCTCCTTTCTGGGTGAAGAAGGGAGACGCTTCTTTCTTCGCTTAATGCTTATAAAACTTTAGAAACGGAGTGGATATGAAAAAGAATAAAAATGAAAATCAACTGTCGACGAAGAAAAGTAGTGGCTTAAAGAACTTTGCTTACCTTCTATTGAAAACATCCCACTAAATACTTTCCCCAGATACTCCTCTTGTACGACACCAGGGCCATGAATGATTTACTGCAACTATGCTATCAAAAATAAAATCAAAGAAATCCCAGAAAGGTTGCAAAAATGACCTTTCCCTAGTGAGTCCCGATCACTATCTGACTTACTCTGGGACCACTCGTTTTGTAGAACTTCTGGGTCGTTCTAATTTTTCTTTTCTACAAGCCGCCTCCCACCCAGAGGAAATGGTCGAAAAGGCCCAGGAACTCAATTATGCTGGCTTTTGCCTTTCAGACCTTAATGGCATGTACGGTGTGGTTCGAGGCTTCAAGGCAGCCTACAATAAATCATCTTTCGAAGAACATTCCTATAGCTCAAGTTTTGAGAATTTTAAATATATCATTGGTAGTGAACTCACCCTCACCGATAGTTCTAATATCGTCCTTGTTCCTATTAATAAGAACGGCTATTCAAACCTTTGTCGTCTCATTACCCAAGCCAAACGCCATGTGGATAAGGGTTTTTCTGGTCTCTCTTTAAAAGAAGTACTCGATCATAACGAAAACCTAATAATCTTTGCCCTTCCCCCTTGGGATGTGGATAAACTTGTGCAAATTCGGGATATCTTTGGTGACAGACTTTATATTCCAGTTTGGAAAGACTTTTCCTGGGAATCTATTCAGCTTTATCAACAAGCTCTACAACTTGAAAAGCAAGGGGGATTTGAACTCTTTGCCACACAAAGACCACTCATGCATCAACCAGATCGGAAACCCCTGCTCGATGTCTTAACCTGTATCTTTCACAAATGCCAACTCAAAGAAGCAAAGACCCGCCTCACCGGTAATCGAGAACGTTTTCTACGCCCCCTCGATCAGCTGGCTTTCCTATGGAAAGATCGTAAAGATCTTTTAGAAAAAACTCTGAAAATTGCCGATCGCGTGCAATTTAAGCTCACTGAACTCAAGTACATCTATCCTCAAGATTATTTACCACCAGGGAGTTCAGCTCCAAAGTTTCTACGACAAAAAGTCGCAGAAGGACTAAAATGGCGCTATCCAAAAGGAATTCCTAAAAAAATTATTCAACTCATAGAGCATGAGCTAAAGCTAATTAATGAACTCAACTACGAAGATTATTTTTTAACTCTCTGGGATATTTGTGAGTTTGCAAAAAAACAAGATATTCTCTATCAAGGCCGGGGCTCTGCAGCCAATTCAGTTGTCTGTTATGCCTTAGGTTTAACGAACGTCGATCCCACCCAAGTCGATTTACTATTTGAGCGTTTTATTTCGAAAGAACGAGGTGAGCCTCCCGATATTGATATCGACTTTGAACACAATCGTAGAGAAGAGGTCATTCAGTACATCTACAAAAAATACGGAGCGGATCATGCCGCCATGGTTTGTACAGTGATTTGCTACCGCTCACGCATGGCTTTGCGTGAAACCTCAAAGGTTATGGGTGTACCCAATAATAAAATAAATGCCATGGTTAAATTTATGGGTCGAGAGGGACTTTCTCGTCTCGTTGAAAACCCAGAGAAGGTGGCTGAATTCAATCTCTCGCCCCAAGAGTTTCAGCATGTCCTACGCCTCAGCATGGAACTTCAGGGTTTTCCAAGACATTTAGGAATTCACACCGGCGGCTTTGTAATTTCACAAAACCCCGTTGTCGAAATTGTTCCCGTTGAAAAGGCTAGTATGCAGGATCGCTATGTCATTCAATGGAATAAAGATGATGTTGAGGCCTTAAAACTTATGAAGATAGATGTACTCGGCCTCGGTATGCTCTTCGCCCTTAAAAAGTGTTTAGACCTCCTTAAAAAGCATAAAGGCATTGAGTGGAATTTGGCACAAATCCCCAAAGAAGACCCTGAAACCTATAAGATGATTCAAGAAGCTGACACCGTAGGCGTCTTTCAAATTGAATCTCGAGCACAAATGTCTCTTCTCCCCCGACTCAAACCGGCCAACTATTACGACTTGGTTGTTGAAATTGCTATTGTCCGCCCCGGCCCCATCCAAGGGGGAATGGTTCACCCCTATGTTCGAAGAAGACAAGGCCTCGAGAAAGTCACTTATGCTCACCCCGCCCTCAAAAGAGTTCTTGAAAAAACCTTTGGCGTTCCCATTTTTCAGGAGCAGATTATGCAAATTGCTGTCGAAGTCGCTGGCTTCACGCCCGGGGAGGCCGATGAACTCAGACGAATCATGTCCAGTGCCTGGAAGAGAAAGACTCTCATGGATGGTTTAAGAAAACGCATTTTAACGGGCATGATGAAAAATGGCATTCAGCAAAGCTATGCCGAACAAATTTATAAAACTATTAAAGGTTTTTCGGCCTATGGCTTTCCAGAAAGTCATTCAGCAAGTTTTGCCTTAATATGCTATGCGAGTTGTTACCTTAAGCGCCATCATCCAGAAAGTTTCACCTGTGCTCTCCTTAACAGCCAGCCCATGGGGTTCTATTCACCGAGAGCACTAATTTCAGATGCACAAAGGCACGGCGTTGAGTTTTTTCCGCTGGATATCAATCAGTCTTCAGATGAATACACTTTAGAAAGAGATCGTAACGGTCTATTAGGAATTCGTGTCGGCCTTAACGCAATCTATGGGTTGCGAGATCACGAAATTCAGAAGATCTTAAAAAGTCGTCATGAACAGGGGGCTTTTAAAAATATTGAAGACCTTATACAAAGAACCAACTTACAAAAGAATTCTCTCATTTATCTAGCAACCTCTGGAGGCCTCGAGTCTCTTGGTCTCAATGCTAGACAGGCTCTGTGGCTCATCCCCAGCTTAAACCTTGATCCCAATAGCCTCTTTTTTGGAAAACCCGAAAGGAAACTTGAGAGTACCAGCAATGTGAGCCCGCTTATTCCCCGCGAAGGAACTTGGGATCGTCTCAATCGAGAATATCAAACTAAAGGATACTCAATCACTGACCATCCTCTTTCTGTCATTCGCCCTTATATTGATTTTCTCAATCAAAAACTCGTGACGAAATCTCAAAGCCCTTTTTATACGGCAAAGCAAATTAAATCACTCAGTGACCAAACAGTTTTACGAGTCAGTGGTATGGTGAGTATTCTGCAAAGACCTCCCACTGCAAAAGGAATGTGTTTTATTACTCTCGAAGACGAAACGGGATCCTACAACCTAGTTCTCCACCCACAGACCTACTATCAACACAGAATTCTGATTACTGAAACTCCTTTTTTATGGGTCAATGGAACTCTAGAAGTTCACCAGGGAGTTTATAATATTATTGTTAAAGAAATGGGAAAGCTGCCGATTCAAAAAATTATGTCCCATATATCAAGCGGTATCGAGACTCGGCCAGGAACAATTAATCCCAAACCTCGAAGTTGGCGATAGAGATCAAAAAAATTCTACTTTCCCAGATAGAGACGAAGTAGATTTTATGGAAAATTCTCAATTTCAATTTAAACAATAATAAAGAATGCATTAAAACAAAAAGAAGAGTCGTCTAAAATAGAGAAGTTTAATTCGTTTTCTAGAGAAAACTATCAAAACCACTTATTCTAGATCCTGTTTTCATTGGTGAGGCTCAGGTTGAACGTTTTTTTATTTTTAGTCGCCATATTTATTTTTTCACAGCTGGGTAATATTATCCGCTTTTCAGAGGCTAGTGCTACCGTTACAACCTTCTGGCGACTTCTCTTTACAATTATCTTACTCGTCCCAGTACTCATCCACGGCAGGTCCTACAAGGCCTTTTCGAAAATAACTAAAAAACAGTGGCCAAGAATTCTCCTGGCAGGCATAAGCTTGTTTATCGCATTTGACCTTTTTATACATGCCATTCAAATGACAACCGTTGCTCAAGCTACCATTCTCTTTTCGATTCACCCAATAATAACCGCTACTGGTGGCCTTGTATTTTTAAAAGAACGACTGAGACTCAACCATATTTTAGCCATCGGCCTCGGCCTCACTGGAGTGCTTGTATTATTTGAGGGTAATATCGACCTAGCATCAGAACAATTGATTGGTTCCGTCTACGCAATCCTTTCTGCAGTTAGCTTTTCAATATATCTAGTCACGAGTAAAGTGGCGCGAAAAAGTATCTCAAATACGGTCTTTGTAAGCCTAGTCTATTCAATTGCAGCAGTTATCTCATTTTCTGTGGTTCTCTTTAAAGGCAACACCCTCATGGAAAATAGCAGCCAATCGTGGTGGGCCTTTCTCGCCCTAGCGATCTTTCCAACTCTACTTGGCCATGCTCTTTTCACCTATCTACTGAAAAAAGAGAACCTCAACTATATCAGCTGTGGAATATTGATTCACTCGCCCCTTGCAGCAATTACCGCTGACTTCCTATTTGATGAAGCAATTAGCCTGGAAGTCATTGCCAGTATTGGTTTAAGCTCACTTGGACTCTTATGTGTGATCCTTCCACTTCACAAATGGACCGGCAACAAATCCACCACCTCAGTAGCGATTGAACTAAAGGCAGCTACCAATTTAAATAATCATTTGAACGAAGAGCAAAATCTCATTAAATTAAATTCTTCACGAGAGGGTGAAGCTTTTGAGAAGGCCTCTTAAGACTTAGGGAATATTAGTCACAACACTTAAATTCAAACTATCGAGACGAGCCGTTACCCCATCGTCACTTGTCGAAAAGCTAACTCGCAACTGTAAGCGACCATTACTGACATCTGTACCTAGACTGAGACCATTGATACTTCCACCTTGAGTTACTGTTTGCCATGAAGACCAATTAGAGCCCCCATCTAATGATATTCTCGACTCAATCTCGAGACTGGTACCTGCCATAATAGATTCGGTCCAAGACACCGATGACGACTGCACTTCTATAACAGTAGACAGGTCTATCTCCGGCGACACTGCCTCGGCAGAAGAAAAGTAACCACCGACATCTGAATTTGGAGAAAGCGCAAATGAGCTAAACTCTTCATCGATATGGGATCGTTCTGCATCGTTGACTTGATCTTCTTCAGAATAAACATTAAAAACAGTCGTACTCCAGGTGCCTTCTCCTCGGGCCCACCCGCCATTGTTTCCATTACCTGACGATTGCTTAACAATAACATCAGGATTGGCAGAAAAGCTTGAAAACGAAACAACATGGGGAGTTCCATTATCAGGGCCGTCGTTACTTCCGTCCAAGGATGCATCGACTTCAAAAGTCGCAAGAGGCAAACTTGAATTTCCCTTCGTAACAGCCATCCAGGCGACTGCCTCAGAGACCGCAACATTACCGGTTTCCGCCGCTTCTTGCTGAAGTGTAAAGCCAGAAGAGTTCGCCTGATATGCAATCGATGACATAAAATCCCCATTATTATAGGAATTTAAGGAACTGAAAACTGCAGGGCTTGCGGGAAAAGCAAAAGAAAATGAAATTGCATCACCACCGTATGACCCGCCCACACCATTGTGATAAGAAGCAGTCACATGTAACCCAGCTTCGATGATCGTACCGTCAGAAAATTCGTGGCGGCCCTTTTCGACAACAAAATAAACTACCGTTTCGGTCCCATGAGCTCCTCCAGAGTCCTCTTCTAAAAAGAGTTCCGCTGACGTCGATCCAACATTACGCGCGCGAACCTCGACCGGTTCACCCTCATTGTTAGTGGCAACAAAACAAATAATAACCGGGTCCACATAAGTATTTCTAAAGTTGACCATGACAAATGATCCGTTATCAATCGTATCCGTGATATCAATTCGACCACTTTCTCCAATAACAGCCACTGACTCTTGAATGGAACCACTTCCTAAAACTTGAGCTTGAGTTAAACTAAATTCTGAAAATTCACCGCTACTGTCCCATGATTTCTCCACTGAATTTCCTGAAATTGGTGTCGGAGTAGGCGTTGGATTGGGAGTTGGAATCGGAGTATCGAGCACGTCTTCAATGTCTTCAGCTGGTTGCCCAGAACAGGCAACCATGAGCAAAAGGACTCCTGCCAAAGCTAAGGGACGAATTAATGATTGATTCAATTTGATATCGAAAACGTACTGCATATCTATAATATGCCTCTAAATTCAGCAAAACTAAACTCTAAAACCTTTATCTTTTCTTAACATTCATGTATTTTCAGATACTTATAAACATACTCTTTTATGATTCCGGTCCTAAATGGGTCTAGAAGAAGAGACCAAAATGCCAAGGAGAGATTCTTGACCCGGAACAGCTTCGGGTTAAGTCTAATACCAATGAATCAAGATACGAATAAACGACTCTACATTCGCTTGGATCGACTAGGAGATCTTATTTTAAGCCTTCCTGTCGACTATAAAGATAAAGAGTCATTATGGATGATTCCAAAGGGCCTATCTTGGGCAGTACAAAGATCTGAACCCTCAAGAAAGCTTATCGAAGTCGATAAGGATTTTAGCTGGCGCCAATTTTCAATTCTTCGAAGGTGGCTTAAAAATGAAAAATTTGATGAGGCAATTGTATTTCACGCTCCCTGGTGGATTGGCCTTTTACTGTTTTTAGCCGGAGTTAAAAAAAGGGTAACGCGCAAAAGCCAGTGGCATTCTTACCTATTTTATAATTTTGGACTTAGACAAAAGAGGAGTCAGGCGAAGTTACACGAACTAGAATACAACTATGAATTAAGGTACCTATTCGATCGACCCAACTATATTTCTGGCGACAAAGAACTCCTCAAAAAAGAACTGAACCAAATCGGAGTCAATCTAGAACACAGCTTGACCTTAAAGGCCAAAGAAAATCCAGAACTCCTAAACTCTTGGGGTTTAATTGCCAAAAATTACATAATTATCCACCCAGGAATGGGAGGGTCTGCCCTTAATTGGTCGACAACAAAATATACTCGGCTCATTCAAAAGCTCTCTGAAAACAGTAAAGTTGTTATTACCGGCACAAAAACCGATCGTGCATATATAGAACCTATAAAAGAGGCACTCGGTAATTCTTCACGATCTATTGTATGGCTCAATGAAAAACTAAATGGACTCGAATTAATAGATGTTATTGCAAAAGCGAAAGCCATCGTGGCCCCATCAACAGGAGTGCTTCATGTGGCTGCATCTACGGGTATTCCCACACTTGGAATTTTCAGCCCTGTGCAGGTTCAAAGTTATAAAAGGTGGGGGCCGAAGGGACTAAAGGCAGATCATATTGAGCCAAAAGTTAACAAATGCCCTGGAACGCTATCTTGCCTTAAAGAGGAATGTGATCAATTTAATTGCATGGATAGAATCGAAGTGAGTCAAATCGAAGACAAGTTAAACGATTTAATCGCTAATTCCAACTAAGGTTCCGAGTTTGGATCAAAGTCTAGCTAGACTTTGAAAAAGAAGTCCTTAATAATCGCAATCTTTCGTTACTCTAATAGCTAATTCATCTTTAAACTATATATGGTTTAAACGTAAAAAGGAGTGAACCATGAAGAAGTTTAGTCTCATTCTACTCAGTGTTTTTGCGATCAGTATTTTTAGCCTAGAGTCTCAAGCTCTTCTAGAAGTTCGTGCTGGTTACGGCTTATTAACAACAGACTCAGAAGATGTTAGTGGAGTTGAAGTCAAAGGCCTCGGTGGAATAACAGCTGATGTACTTGTATCGCTTCCCCTTGTCCCAATTGGTTTCGGAGTTCGCTATGAAACGATCGGCATGAAAAATGATGCAAACATTGGTACCGTCAGCACAGAAATTGATATTACTTACGATCGTATATCTTTAGTCATCAATAAGCGTCTCATTGATATGCTCATCTATGCGGGTCCAATTGCTACAATTGGTGTTTCTGAATCTGCCGAAGCAAAAGTCAGCTTAGACGGTGTAAGTTCTGGTACGGGCAAGTACGATGACGGTATGACATTTACTGTTGGTGCCGAAGCCGGTGCAGGACTTGGTCTTTTTTCTGTAGGTGCTGAACTTGGTTACCAGATGGGGGAACTCGAAGGCGATGGTGGCGCGAAATTCAAAACTGATGGTCTTTATTTTAAGGCTATGGTTGGTGTTGGCTTCTAAGCCATTCGACTTTATTCGCTAAGATACCCACTTCTTTTAAAAGTATGAAATCCCTAGCACGGTCATAGAATTTCATACAAAGAAGTGGGTGAATTGGGGTTTGGAGGGTTGTTGACGAGGCTTTCCCTTCAACTAAGACTTACATTTGGCATCCAGCCAGCTCGAATGGCTCCTGAATCCCGAGAATTTTAACTACACCTTTCCCGCAAGAGTTAAAGTTGATGAGCGCCTCACCATTGATTAAATCTGAAAACTTCATTTTGATCGAACCAGCTGACGGACACAAGCATGTGGCCTGAAAGGGCGTGGTGTACTCAACCCCTGCTAGCTCAAAACTAGAAGTTAATTTATTCAAATTGTCATTAATAACTATACTGCCCGTCAAAGATCTTTGATTGTCCGGTAAAACCGTTACTTTTAAAGGTGAGGGAGTTCTAGAGGAGTTATCTATTTTAAATTGAGGAGCATCACGTTTAATTCGACGCCCCTTAATGTTAAATTCAAATCCACCTTTAACCCTTGAATAGGTCGATCCGCCTCCGACACTTTCACCTCTATAGTTTAAATGAACCGCAGATGAATAGGTAAGCTTGTTATTATTCATTTGATTAGTGAATACAATATTAAATGTATGATCAGTTATATTCCCCACCTGATCCGAGGAGCACTGATTATTGTTATAGGTCAGCAGATGCCCTCCGTTATACTCGAAAGCACCAAGAAGTGATTTGCAGGACTGAAAGCTTGCTTCTCTCATACCATTAATACATGGAGCAGATAGAGCGGTTCTACACTTAGGAGAAATTACTCGCTCAATGACGGCATCCAAAACCGGAGGAATCAAATTATTATTTGAACTACTCAGCTCGGCAATAAAACTATTCATCTTTTGCAGTCGGTTGACTACCAACCTAGATGTAACTTCCGACATCCCTCCATAGTAATCACCATTATTCTGTCCATTCTGCTTTTCACCGATTGAGTCTAAAATCCCATTTTCGATGAGAAGAGCTTCATTCGATGTTGTATTAGCCGTACCCCTCAGTGAAGAGTTATCACCGACTTGCCCACAGGCTTGGCCCATTACTAATACGACGATGATAAGAAAAAAAGACACATAGAGAATGCTATAATTTTTAATTAAATGTTTCCCAGATCCCATAATTTATTATCCTTCTAATTATTGGCCTTCGCAGCCTTGAGTTTAATATCGCAGCACCCTTATCAAATTGAGACCCTATCTGATGAACATTTAGTCATCTCAAATTTTAAGAGGGGGATCGCATACGTTCGGCTTGTATTAAGAATAGGCTTTCTAGTGGCTAATTTAAATGGATATAAATTATTCTATATATTAATATTTATTATTATAATTAGATACTTATGTTTATTGTTTATTAGATTTTTTTGCCAGTTTATAACGAACGTCTTTGCCGCGAGCTTCCTTAACCAATCTCTTCTCCGAAAGCAGCTGACTCAACTCTTTATAGGCCATTGATTTTGATACCTGAATGCACTCGCTATATTGATCAACCTTAAAGTAGTTCTTCTCAAATTCATCGGCAAGCCGAGCTGTTATGACCTCGGAACGAGTGTAACTTCTCTGACTCTTTTCCAATTCAATTCCAAGTCCTTCTCCAAGAGCTAACCGATAATTACCGTTTTTTAACTGAAGCTTAAGAGGGAGGTTTTTCTGATCAATGAATTTTGTGAGTCGATTTAGAACCTTATGAACTCGGTCAGGAGAACTGCTTGGATTATAAAATTCTCCAGTAAATAATTTAGAAAACAAGGTACCTATACTTAGCCCCCGGTAAAAATCAGCGCTTAAGATCATTAGTAAATGATGGGGTTGCTGGGCCGACTTGAAGTAATATTCGGTGTAGTCTTTATTGTCGGATATCCGGCCCGTTTTCAATTGAATAACTTTTTCGAGGCTTTTATTACCTGATTTCCAAATGTACTTTTCTGGAAATTCAATTAAACTTTCACTCTGCACTCTCTGACGAAAGCTTTTAAAAGGAGTACCAAAAAAGAGTTTTTGCGCCAGTTCTTCATTTTTTTCAAAAACCCACTCATGGTAGTCGCAGTCTCTCAAGGTTTCCCAGTGATCGAGTATAAAAGCCTTCTCTCTTATAATATTTAAAGCTCCCTTGGAGGTTTTTTTAGTCCTGAGTGAGAGAACAGTCCTCCATTTATCGACAAACAGACTCCCAATCTGAGAACCTTTCAGAAATTTCCCAGAAAGATCCAAAGACTCCTCTGCTCTTTTGTAATCACCTAATCCAATCCAGTTTTGCGCCAAAAGCTCATAGCAATTTCCAGCCAAAAGGTGGTGATTCTTTTTGAGCAATCGATCGACAAGCGGAACTAGCAGTTTAACTGCCTCTTCATACTTTTGAAGGTTAACGAGAGCAGCGGCCAAATTCACTTTCGCAACCAAGGCCATGTAGTTTTTTGCAGACTCTCTTCTAATATACTTTCTTAAAAACCTAGAAGCATTCGAGTACTCCCATTGAGACATAGAAATAAAACCAAGATACAGTAGAGCCGAATGATTCTCTTCCTCATCAATATTCTCTAAGAGGCGCTGGGCCTCCTCATAAGCTCCAAGCCTGAGTAGCAATAAGCCGTACTCAGACCGTTCATGGGCCGTGGCTGGAATTTTTAAATCAGTCTTTGGTCGAATTATCGGGCGAAGTGCAAGGACACCCTTATTATTAAGATTGAGTCGGTGACAACAATTAGCGACTTCAACTCTTAAGTCTCTCGGAATTTTACTGAAATTGATTTTATTAATTTCTTTGGCGACTTTCTGTCCACGCCCGGTCCGAATCAAAGTCTGCCATTCTTCAATTTTTTTCTTGGTCATAGACTTTCCATCTTGGATAAATCTCTATTTAACAGAAGAGTTTTATTTAACTCGATTTGCAGCGGCTTGCTGAAAAGAACTAGGCACCCGGGCCATAATCTCTGGCTTAATTTCGGCATTAGGGTCACCAAAGCCATTTGCGTGGTAGCACTCGAGAATCTGATTTCTCGAACGCTCACATAGTTGACCACGGTCATTCACTTCTTTCGGATCAATGGGATCGAGAAAATCGATCTCTACCTCAACACTCTCAAGCCTTCTAAGGCCCAAAAAGTGGGGCAAGAATGTCATCTCTCCGTACCAACAAATTAGATCTCGGTTAGAGTCATTAAGCTCAACACCGTTAATCTTTTTATACTTAATACAAGCCGGCAAAACGGGCTTCCCAATATTAATAGCAGTTGCAAATAGCCCCCGTTTAAACGGAAGAACTGTATTGCCATCTCCGGTCGTCCCCTCTGGGTATACAACCAGGTTAAACCCCTCATTCATCACACTGCCGATCATCTTCACGTCTTCTGCCAAGCGTTTCTTATTTCTACGCTCGATAAAAAGACTCCCTCCGGCCTCACAAATATCGCCCAATAAAAAAGTTTCTTTTATTTCGTTTGAAGTAACAAATACAGATGGAATCACACGTGCCATGACGAGAATATCGAGATAAGACATATGATTACTAACAACAAAATAGGTTTGATCCTTAAAAAGGTCCTCCCTACTTTTTGTGATCTTCACATCGAAATTCAACTGATCAATTATTTTCGCGCTCGCTTGAGAGGTATTGTTGACGTAGTATCGTCTTTTTTGAATATCATTTGATAATTTTTTACTCGCAAAAAAGCTCGATGCTAGAAATTTACCAACAATACCGGTGACATTAAGAACATTTCTAGGTTTTCCAATTTCAAGCATCACCGATAAACTTTCGTGCGTGTGCAGGACTTAGTTCTTCTAAATTTAGTATGGTTAAAAAATCCACACAACGAAAATCTTTGTCAATTGCGGGAGGAATACAAGCTTTAGCTCCAGCTCTGATATAAGAAACGAACAAAGGAGGAACTAAGGCCTTAGCCTCTTTTGTCACTTCTATTTCTGAATCTAAAAGTGGCGATAACTCTTTAAACTTAAATTTTTTGGTGGGTAGAATTGTATAATTATCGGCAACCCAGGCTTTTTCTTTGAAGTATGCGCACATTTGGGCCGTAATACTTGGGTCCATTGTTTTTACACTTGTGCAACCAAATAAATATTGAGCACTCGTCGCTTTAAAATATGCAGAAACTCCTCGCCAAAGTAGTTGCATCACTTGGCCGTTTCGGTGATCTTTACCAATACAAGCACGGCCCAGCTCTAGTTTATTCCCCGGACGAGACAATAATTCACTGAGATCAAATTCTCCTTGAGAGTAGAAAACATCGGTGTGAATACTTGAAGCCACTCTGTATGTACCAACAACTTCATTAGATTCTTTGTGAATAATCATAATGTGATCACAGCGAAGATCCATTTTGTCGACATCGACACCCTCGTCGCTAGATTTCTTGAGCAACTCAGACATAAAAACTTGGTATCTTAGGCGCAGACAACTCTCTAGTTCTGCCGGACTCTCAGCGGTTTTAACAAGATAATCCCCCTTCTCGATTCGAAATGAAACCTTCGGTCTAAATTTCTTAATTCGATGGCGATTGAGTTTTATCCATGACTCAATCGTTTTGAGGCGATCTTTTAGCTGCTCAATGGGCTTTAACAATCTAATCTCCCTAAAAAATTAGGCTCTATTCTGGATTGATAGACTCATTCCAGCAATGAAGCAACTGTTTTAGCGCCATTAGAGCCCAATCTATGGCTTTATCTCGATTTTATAACTTGAAGTAAATGCTCCGAAGTCAGGTGAGTACATAGATTGGATTCTCGCAGGCCCCAGACTATAGACGCCTGGCGTTACTGCTCTTAGTTCATGACGAATGCGGTATCTCCCTTTCGGAATATAACTCATGAAAAAATTCATCAAACTATCCCTAGGCTCTTGATATCGACTGACTCCTGACCAGCCTCTGCCTCCCATTCTCGACCATGTCCAACCGCTCCTTAGAACTTCAGACTCAAAGCCGGCACCCCTCGGATCCCGCAGATGAACATACTCTAACTCTGACCCGGCTTTAATTTTTAGTTCCGAGACAATGACGTCTCCGACTTTAACAGTAGAACCTTTTTTCAATGGAACTAATTCGTAGCCTTTTTTCTTCTTCACTTTCTTGTAAAAAGTTCTCCCCATTTGTAAGGGACCCTGGCTAGAACCCTCATCAATATCTACAACACTGGATATTCGAGTTAAACTTGCAAAAGCTAAACCCGAACCAGTTTTTTCTATTTTTATCTCAGGCTTTATAGTATCCGCTTCTTTTCCCTCCACGGACCAGCCATAACGCTTTTCTGTGGAAGCGCTTAAATTAGGAATTTCAAAAGTTTTCTTTTTACCGGCCCAGTTGACCTTATAGACTTGCTTACCCGACAGAGCATTGATCGATTTAAGATAATAGATCATTGCAGTAATCGCCGCCGCTGAGGTCTTTGTCGACTTCCATTCATTCCCTTTTTTATTGAACAAAAGCCATTGAACGAGTTCGCCGGCAGCCTTTTGATCAATTTTCATCTCGCTGAGTGCTCGCAATATAAATGAGTGCATCTCGATCGTATCTGCATACCACAACCACGATTGAGGATCTGGCGTCCAATGTCGCCCCGATAAGGCGTCATATTCGGAATTTTTCAATAGTGTGCGCAACCATTGCTCGCCGGTTTCTTTCTCCCCTAATCTATAAAAAGCCAAAGCCCCCATAGCTCGTGAGTATTTGGTAAGTGCGACATATTTTTTCTTCGCTTGCTTTAAAACTTTAAGTGCACGATTCCACCCTTTAAAAGATTCAGTCCAAGACTTGGGAAAAGCACTGACGATATACGCCGAATACAAACTTAGAGATTGTTTTCGTAAGTCGTTTTTCTTGGCCCAATCATTCATCTTATCGAGTTCCGAAAAAACAAAACGAAAAGCTCGCTGAACCATTCTACGATCCACCTGATAACCATATAACTGAGCCATAGACAGGCTATCGAGTACATACAATGTTATGTAAAGATCCTCACGTCCCCCTGGAAACCATACAAATGCACCATTAGAAAGCTGTCGACTTTTCAGCTCTGAACGAACACGATCAAAATTCTTTTTCACTCGACTCGGCTTAAACAAACCAACGACAGAACTCGTTGGGTGCCCCTTAGAGGCGTGAACCCATGGAGTCTCCATCATTTCGATAAGCCTTCTCGGGTCATTTTGCTCCCAAGGAGGAAGTATCGAATTCCGATCCTCTTTGGTTTCCATTACTTTTGATAGTTCGGGATTGCTATCAAATAAAGATTTAACGGCACTTAAAGGTACAAACTTATTAAGAAGTTGTTCTGTACACTCGTAGGGATAATTAATCAAAGAGGGAATCGCCTCTAAAAGATTTGTTGCGAGCTGAGGTTCAATACTTAAATGCAGACTTTCAACTGTATTGCCCTTTGCGCTTTTTAGGGCGTTGAGCTTGAGGCTTTTGGATTCATCGCCAGAAAAGAAAGCCATGATACTATCTACAACTCTTTCACGTGCAGGTAAAATGGGAATGGTTTTAACCTCGGCATCCTTGTATTTTCCGGCATTGAAACTCGCGGTCACCCTCATCTCGCCTAATTCAGATGGAATCTCAAGTTCCCAATTGAGAGTAATTTGCTGATTTTTGTCGAGATTGAATTCTTTCGATGCTGGTTGATTTAACTTTTTGACTACAGACTTACCGTTGATCTCCACTTTGATATTTGCAATGCCACTCACTTTAGCTGTCGTCAATTTATCAATGATGAGGCTCACTCTCATCCTATCGAACTCCCTAACAAAACGTGGGAGTTCAACTCGAATCATCACATCTTTTTGCGTAAAATACTCTGTCTCAACGAAACCCAACTTCAAATCGCGGGTATGAGCTATTGCTCTATTTTTCCAAGTCGTGAGTCGTTCGGGCAGGTTAGTGCTGTATTGGCCCTGACCTTTTTTAGCCAGACCCTGTGTATGAAAGAAAGCCGTTTCTCTAAAATCCGACCGGGGACTCACATCACCCTTACCTATCCCGTCATCACTACTCACATCATCGGAGGGAGCTTCTTTCTTTTTGGGTCGAGCTTTCTTGTTTGCTCCTATTTTACTTTCAGACAACTCTTTATCCATTTCGGGTGCAAAATTCGCTTGCGCCTCCATGGGCGCGCCACTACTGGCCACTAGATCTTCTGCTTCGTCTCCGTCGGCAAAATAACCTTCTCTTCGGCTTCTAGATCGTCTCGGATTCGAGAGTTCAGAAAAATAGGAGCTCGGAAATGCCTTCGGAATAAATCGGTTTTTTGATCGTCGCAAAATCTCGTAAAGTCGTAATTTTCTAACTAAGTCATGACCGCTCGCACTGAGAGCCGCCTGCCTAATGTCTCGAGAGTATTGAGAATTACTGTAGAATCGACTCGTCCAGGGCGATCCATACTTCTGATAATATTCGAGCGACTTATCAAACGAATTTATACTAAATTCGGACTGTATGGGTTTTCCATCTTGATCTTTAATTTCAACTTTGAAAACTGCCTTTTTACCGGGTTCAAATTTTTTATCATGCTTCAAGACGACTTTTAACTCCTTCGTCGACCAATCCACAGGAATTGATGTTGCCCCCTGGAGAATTTCGAAGTTGTTTACGCCAAAGTATCTGAAATTCAAACCACCCTGGTGGATTTCCTTAATATCAATCTCGTAGAGTGACGTTTTACCTTTTTTCTCAAAACCCTGCTGAACAAGAAAATCTCCATACCAGAGTTGATACCATTTTCCAGATTTCAGTCTATTGTCCCCATACAACACTCTCAACCGTTCACCAGGTTTATAAGACGTTCTCTGAGTTAGAACTATACTTTGAAAATCCCAACCTCCTAGGTCTCCATTTTTTGAAGACACTATAAATGGATATTTCGCTTCAATATTTTTTGACCCTTTCGATTTGAATGTCGCACTGATCCTATAAGCACCTGGAGAAAGGTTTCCAAAATGGATATTTCTCACTCCCTTAGTTCCGACCTTAACGTTTTCCTTTTTTACAAAAACAACCTTTTTCCAATCCATTAACAATTGCTGCCAATTTCCCTCCATTGGCTTATTGTTTTCTATTAGCTTCTCAAGTTTCATTTCTCCAAGGGCAGAAACCGGCTGACCATTAATATTAGAAAGTTTCATCTCTACCTGAACATCGTCCTCAGTCGTAAAAAAGCCCTGCTTCGAATTAAAGGCGATAAAGAAATCTTGTGTGCCTACTAAAAAGTTCTTAGAGGCTTTAATAGTTCTGCCTCCAGAGTCTCTAGCCTCAATTTCTACCGTATATTGCTTCGACTCATTGGATTTCTTGGGCTTAAAAGGAATCTCAAATATACCCGACTGATTCGTCTGAACTTGCCCATTAAGAACTTCGGACCGATTATAACCACCAAAGTAATAACCCCAATAGGGTCTATAGGTTTGTTCATACACCGTATAATTGATTTTGGCCCCAGGAACATTACCTCCAAAGTAATACTTTGCTGCACCTGTGATAGTCACCTTCTGACCTGACTTCCACTCTCCTTTTCCTTCGTCAATTTTTACTTCGAACTCCGGCCGCTTATACTCTTCAACCGGAACCGTTCGATAAGTCGAAAAGTTCTCGCCAAATGCCGAAGTGGAAATTCGCAATGAGTAACTTCCTAAAGCTCGCCCTGTTGGGATTGAAAACTCAGCTGTGGTCGTTCCAAACGAATTAAGCTTCAACTTTTTTTCTTCAATCTTCTCTCCATTAGAATCTGAAAAGTTCACGGTAATAGAGTTTTTAGCATTTAAGGGAACGTAAGTATTCGGTGCATGTTCAAAACCATAGACTTTGATAATCAATTTTTGACTAGGACGATAGATGGGCCGATCTATTTCTGAAAAAAGCACAACACGTGGCTTTACGCGCGCAGCAAAGTAGTCTTCATATCTAAGATAAGAAAGAGATACTCCCTTTCTTGCTACAAGATCGTAGTAAACATAGTCATCTTTGGGCCTTAAGATTCCGGTCGCATATTGAGTTAATCCAATTTCATTAGTTGTTCGCACATAGGTTTGAATATCATTTGATCGCTGTTTTCGAATTAAACCAAAAACCTCCGCACCTGAAACCGCATTTCCGCTAATTCCGTCAAATACAAATGAATTTACGACAGGACCGTTCACACGCCCATCCTTATAAAAATTCGTGTAAAAGGCGCTTTCTGCCTGCTGAAGCCCCGCTGATCCGACAACAACAATATCGCTAATTGAAAGATAGGTCCCAGTTAATAAAGATGAATTTTCCTCTTCAAACTTCTTATCTCTTGAGGCGACTATATAATAGAGTCCAGGCTTCAATTTCTTACTTGTAGAAACATTAAAGTTTTCTCTTTTATATTTTTCTTTGTACTTGGGGGAGTATGTAAATTGGTCGACAACTTCGTACTTCTTATAGAAGTCCTTACCCGAACGAGAGCGACGGATACTGTCAAATATTTCATCTTTCTTATCGTTGTAAGAATTTAAAATGTCATTTGTGGGAATTTCATAAACTCTAAAATGAACAGATTCAACATTTCTAACTCGCAGTGAAATTGGTTCTCTTAAACTGTCGTTGGTAAAAACACTACTTAATTCTAACTCCGGGAAGATTACTTCTGAATAAAGAGCAAAACAAATATCTCTTCCTTTATTCTTTCTCTTACTCTTAACAACCTTCTCGCACAGATTAACGACTTTATCTAAGGCTCCTTTTTGTTCGTATGAGTTAGCTAGTCTTTTAAAAATATTAGCTCGTAATGCAATCCCCATATCTTTTAGGTCCTGTGAACCTTTAAAGAGGTTAGATCTGCGAATGTAGGTTTCTAATTTCTTTAATTCATTTTTTCCGCCATAATCAGCAACTCCATTAACAGCGAGCTCAACAATGTCGATTCCCCAAAGCTGAGATGCCACCTTTCTGGAAGCTCGAAAGTTTTGACCATGACTAAGGACATTGAGCAAGGAATCGTTAGCTTCGTCTTTAACCCCTGGCTGTTTATTTTTCGCTAAGGCCTTTTTTAATGAATCGAGGCTTTTTAGTTTTTGCCTCAAACTATAATCATTGGCTCCTATGACTTTTAAAAAACTAGAAAATTTATGAATGTAATAATCAAAGAGTGACGTAATTTTTGTTAGGTCTCTGTCTTTGGTATTAACGACCGGCTCTGTCTTTTTAATATTTACCTTGGCAATTGCTTTGGACCGATTCCAAATCTGAAGGTATATTCCAAGGGTCTCAAGCTTCCACTGGTCGTTATTGTATTGAGTAAAGCTAATTCGTTTGCTCTTAATGGGGGCGCTATTATTATAACGTGTTCGATTGTAATAAAAGCCCGCTAAATCGGCTCGCAACAAAAGGAATAGACTTTTCCATTTATCTGTCTTTGCTCCCTTGTAAGTAAGAACTCTTTTGTAGGCGTCCTCAACTTTCCCTTGTAAGGCCAAGGACTCAATGACTCTGTAAGTAGCAATTTGTCGATCCTCACCATCAAGGCTTTTTTCAAGGTTTTGATAAACACTCGTCGCCTCTTTATAAGAGCCTTCTTTGAAGAGTTTTGCTGCATAATCTAGATTCGAAGAAAGGGCGACTGAGCTAAAAAATAAACTGCAAAATAAAAAAAAGAGCTTCATAACTTACCTACAGGACAAAAAAAAAGGCCACCCAAGGGTGACCTATTAACTATCAATGATTTTTAATTAGCGACCGTGAACGACTGTGCAAAACTCAGCATAAAGTCCGAAAATACCGAAGGCCGTAGAATCAATATAACTGATTCTTCTTATGTCACCTTGCTTGATCGCAGCTTCGATACTTGCATCACCAGTTGATATACCGATAATGTTTGAAATACATGCCTTACCAACTCTAGTACCAATTTTACCTCGAGTACCCATAATTGGACCTTTACTATCCATGAACAATCCGCCCGGAGATGGACTCATTGCAGTTGCACATCCAGAAAGAATTATCGCTGTTGCTAATGCCGCTAACAATCTAAGCATTACTGCCCCCTTGAATTACTATGATGTTTACTCTTTTAACGATAGCTAAATACAGTAGAAAAACAAGCTATTTTGAATATTTAGGACTGAGGGAGGCAAACTAGACTTCGGTCCATTCATAGATATAAACAACCTCAGAATTTTCCTTCACCTTGAAATTGATAAATCGTGAGCGAAGATTTCCATCAGTCGAATAACTACGAAGTGCTTTGTTTTTACCTTTAAAATCAATCGAAAAGCAGGCCTGCAGCGAGGTCACCTTAGTGTCGTTTTTCACAATGTCACCATCGTACCAATCATCGAAGACTCCCGTGCATCCTCGACCATTACAGAAGACTTCAGTTTCCGACTCAAGAATGAGCCCAGAAATTGGATTGGAACAATTTGATGTTGTTAAAAAACCATAGGCTCTATGGATACCGTTTGATTCTCGACTCCTACACTTCTCGGTTTCGCAAAGAATACGAAATTCTGGAATGGCTTGTGAGGAATTGGAAGCCTCGATACACGAAGTAGCCCCCAGGCAAACCAAAGTGAGTATAATTAATTTAAGTAATCGAATCATAGATTCCTGCCCACTGATAATTTCGATGTAGTTAATTCAATTGTTTTCAAAAAACTCAATAATTAAAAGGAGTAAGCCGCACTCATATGCAACTGAGTTGCAGAGCTTTCATATTTACCCTCGGTCGCACTCTTTCCGGCAGCGACATCACCTGCGGCAAAAGCATAGTCAAAAGCCAAGTCTATTTTTAGACCGTCCAATAACTCATAGCCAGCCCCTAAAGTAATATCAGTTCCTGTTCCTGGACTCGAAAAGGTTGGACTCGCTTCATTTTCGCTAACGACCTGAGAAGTTTGGGCATAACCAAATCGCAGAGGAAAACCAAAACCTGTGTACTCAAGCCCAATCCGAAACACATTCTGATCTTTCCAGTTCGTTTCGAGCTCTGACTTCGTAGTCACACCAGATCGAGTAGTCTCAATTTCTATTTTGTCGATCGCCGAGTAGTCCGTCCACGAGTATTCTAAGGCCACTAGTAATTCAGACATTAATTTATAGTGACCACCGATATTCAATTGTTGAGGTAAACTCGAACTGAGTTTTGATTGCCCCTCAAAATTCCCAACTCCGGCTGAGAAACCTAAAAGTGGACGTGCGGCTCCTGTGTTAAAATAGCTTCCCGCGAGATCTCCCTCGGCATTAAAGTCGATATTACTACGATAGCTGAAACCAACCCCCCAATCTTCTTCTGGAGAGTATTGAGCACCCAAACGCAATCCTGAATACTCAGTTGAACTCAGGTTTTCATATTTTGGATTGAGAATTATAGTACCATTGGGGCCGCCAGCGTCGTCATCTGCGATGCTATCGACTGATTGTAGTTCTGCAGAAACAAAAGCAATTCTCCAAGACATTCCAACACTCAAGCCTTCCATGATCTCGTAACCCGCGCCCAATGCGAGTTCTGTCAGCTGAAGATTTGAATTAATGTCTACATCGTATGTCGTTGTTGGAATTCCAGTGATTGCAAGGTCTTTGAATTCCGCGTTTACGCCACCGGCCACATAGCCACCCATGGAAATGACAAGGTTGTCTTGAACTTTATAGGAGTAATTCACTCCAAACAGCGGCGAAAACCCACTTTCACTCGATTCTTGCTGGTTGGCAATTTGAAAAGGCGCTTTAAACTCTGAAAAAGTCGGTGAAAAGTTAACCGTTAATATCTGAAGGTCGTCTTGGTTAACGAGACCAGCAGGATTAAAAAAGAGCGCATCTGGCCCCGATGCTCGTGACACGACAGCACCGGCCATACCTTGCTCTTTGGCTCCCCATCCAATTACTTTTTCGAAGCCCGCAGCCAAAGCATTTTGACCGATTAGCACTCCAAGAAAGATCACAATTAAATTTTTAAAAGATGAATTCATAGATCCCCTCACGACTAGTGACTTATGCTAACCCACATATTCTTGCGCGCCGAAGCTCTTAAGACCAATAGAAAAGGGGAGATGCCCTAATGTGTCATTGCACGATCTGGCGATAGCTGACTTCTAGCTTCTTCGCCTTCGAAAGCTTGGCTTCATAGGTTCCTTCAATTAACGGATCTTTTTGTAAAGGAGCACAATAGCCGTAAACATTAATCTGCCTGCCAGCCTTCTTCGCCGTATCTGCTTTTATAAAGACCTCAGGATAATCATTTGATTCGTCTTTCTTTCCCTTTTCGCTGTCTCCCGAATTTTGGCTCTGCTTAGACTTTTGCTTTTTCTTTCCCTCGCGATAAAGGCTCAAGATATAATTCGAAAAAGTACCATCAATTTCCACACCCATCCCACAAACTTTGAACTGCTTCTTTTCATCCTGATAAAGGGCCTCAACTCCCAGGGAAACCCAAGATTGTTTTTGATCATCTCCAAGAAGACCCGTATTAGGACGTATACTTAAAAGAGTCATGTTAGACGGAAGAGAAAACTCAAGTCCCATACTTTCAAGCGAAACAGCCACCTGATTTTTACTGGATTTTTTAACTTTAAAGTCTCGAATAAATATAGGCCCTTTGGATTCATCACGCTCCTGGTAATCAATCAAAGAATCTACAGACCAAAAGAAAGGGTTAATCAGGTAATTGGGCAACCAATACTTAACGTAATTGGACCGAGAAATACTGAGTAGCGTTTTATCCAAAGTAGGAAACATCTTACTCAAGCACATGGCCCCCTGAGGTAAATTAATGCAGTACACATCAAATGTTAATCGATCAAACATTGAAAATGAATGCCGAACCCACTGCCGACCGTGGAGATCCTCAATTTCCGTGGTAGAAATTTCTTTGTCTATTTCCTTGATCGTAAATTCTCGAGACGATTTAGGGCGAACCAATGGAGAAAATGAATTTGCAATTATACCTTTTTCTCCGATGAAATTTTTTAAGAATAGATCAAATGGGAAGCTTCTCACTTTCTGCCATTCAGAAGACGAATAGTCGAACTTAACTTGCGAGTAAGGAACACCAAAAACATAGGACCAAATTCGCTTTTTACTATCAAAAGGCCCTGTCGCATAAACAATTTCCTTTGGCCCTATGTCACCTTTTGTATTTTCTAGATGATCCATCATGTAACCATAGGACTGAAAATCAAACTTTTTTTGCTCATCAAGCTTCTTCTTGTATTGATTAAAATCCTTTGGCGAAGGGGTATCTAAAAGGGCAGCCTGCTTTGGTATCATCTGACCATCTTCAAGAAGTTTGAACTTTGACTGACTTTTATCAAATTGAGAGGGAATGATAATCGGAGTTTCAGCTGTAACAAATGAATTCCAACCAAGAGAAACAATCCCCTGATCATCTAAAGATTTCGTAATTTGTTCGAATTTAATTCTTACAACTTCATTGATTTTATTTAGAACAATTTCAGGAAACGGCTCAAGCTCTGTCGGAACTTTTACGTCGACAAGAACGTTTTCCATCGCTCGCAAGGTCTCCGGATTTTCATCGAAGTTAGAATTATGGGGGAATGATAACCTTTCAAGAAGCCATCGAGGCGAATAATTGAGGAGTTTTCTAAACTCTATTTTTACGTCTTTCTCTTTTCTATTCGTAACAAACTTTCGCTTTCCTTGCAGAAGATAGTCAGCTGAGGTTCCTAGGTTGTAGTTTTCAGTCCAGGTACCAGCAAATACCAGCGCTACAACATTTCCATATTCGTCTACTAATGGTCCACCACTATTCCCTGGACTGGCAGCTGCTGAATATCGCACAAATTTAATTTCAGGATCATTGGGATCAGAAGTTTCGCTGGCCATAATACCATCTCGAATTGCAATACCCTCACCATGTACATTCCCCACAGTAAAAACTTTTTGTCCAACCTGATAGTCACCCGAGATATTTAAAAAGCCATATTCTTTGAGCCCCGGGACTTCTAGAAAGAGAAAATCTTTTTTAATATCAAAACCTAGTATTCGCTTAACCTCATGCTTTTTATCATCGCTTGTTTTAATCTTGAAGTTGGCGTCCATATCAATGATCAATTGACCAAATAAACAGTGGCTTGCCGTCAAAACAACATCTGGAGCAATAATAAAGCCCGTGCAGAAACCGGATTTATCTTTAAAGTCCTTATCCTCAAGGCCGCCATATTTTTTATAGTCTTTAACGGCATCCTCATTTCGAACCCTTTCAAATTCGACAATCTTAGAGCGTACGAAGGTCAATAATGAGTTTGGATCCATGGGTTTAGTGAGGCGTTGGTAGGCATAAAATGTGATCCCACTGCCGAGTAAAAATATCAAAGCTAAAGACAAACCCCAAATAACTCTTCGATTGGCTTTAGACTGCCCTACGACATCTTTTAAATTGTGGAGATTTGTAATATTAGTTTCAGCGTGTTCAAGATAATCTTCGGTTATTAAATCGACATCGTGTCCAAGGTCTATAGAAGTATCTTGATTAAGTTCAATAGGCTTACCGTCAAAATTGGGGTGGTCTTCTCGTAAATCTTGAAAATACCACTTATCATTTTCAAACCATATCTTCCCATGTTTTCTAGAAATAAACTCTTGAGTCAGAACAATATCACATTCTTGCGAACGACCTAAAACATAGGATCCAGGAGAAAGCTCCACTTTCTCAATTGTCATTCCTAAATAGCGAACAAGAATTTTCATGCTACGATTGCTCCATTTATTTAACTCTTATTTTGTGACCCCATGGTTCGATTTTGCAAACCCGCGGCAACAACTCCTCCACCGAGGAAGATCCACCAAAATAACAAAATCCAAAGCAAGAAGATAGGGATTGCAGCTAAACCACCATACACTTTGTTATAATTTAATATTTCTGTCGTGATATATGTATAAAAGCTGCCAATTATCTTAAGAGAGAGAACTGAAATTAGGGACCCAAAAAAGGCCCAGCGCGCGTAAACCTTGGTTGGTGGTAAAATAATATAGAGTCCCCAGAAAACTAAAATCAAAAGAAAAGTCCCAGAGATCCCGGGAGTAATAACTCTCTGTTGCTGAACAAACTCAGTACTCGCCACCCCCAAAAAGACAGCAATTCCGATCGATCCCAACAATAGCATCGACCAATACATGATAAGCTTCAGGGTAAACTTTCTTCCTTTTTTAACTCGCCATATTTTCTCAAAAGATTTCTCTATGTCTAAAAAAATTTTTGTGGCGGCAAAAACCAAGAAGACTAAACCCGAGACCCCGAGTGCACCAGAATGCACCCGACCGACCGAGTCCCAAACCAACTGATGTACAACTTCACCAGTTCCCGGAGCTAAATTATCTGTAATGAACATTTCCAATTTCCCTCTAAGCTCTTCGAGCCCACCCAAGGTCTTAAACACACTTAAGCTAATTGCTAATAGGGGAACTAGACTAAATATAGTTGTAAAAGATAAACTTGAAGTTAAGAGCTGCATATTTGAGTCTTTTGCAACCCTGTAAATATCAATAAGGGACTGGCGCAGGAGCTTAAATACCAGAGAAATCGTTTTTGCCATCTTAATGAAATGTCTGACATATTTGCTAAATTGTAAAGCGACAAAAGGATTTGGACCATATTTGGATCGAATACACGGGATCTGGACCTCTGTTTGATTGGACATTAGGCAGTTTCGATTTACCATTAAAGATCATCAAGGAGTTTGTTGTGAAGCTTGTTTTAGGTAGTTTAGTTATTTTAAGTTTGTTAGCCGGATGCTCCTCTCATCCTATCAAACCCGAAGCAAAAAACGTAGAAACCTCAAGGGATGATGCCGATGAAGACTGCAAAAATTTAGGCAAAGTCCAAGGTTCTGTTTCGAGTGTGAAGGGAAGTTTCGAGGAGGCCCTCGAAGATCTTAAACTCGATGCTGCCCGCAAGGGAGCTAATTTTGTAAAGATCGGCCAGACTTCTGCGATGGGTACTTCAGTACAAGGTGTAGCCTACTTTTGCCCTTAAAAAAGGAATTTGATGACATCAGCCGTTTCAAAGCCACTCATTAACGACGTTACTACTAATCCAGATCAACCCTTGGAGTTTTTCAAAATTAAGGAACTCCAAGCGAATTTAAACAAAGACCTATCCTACCCCGAGTCGTTTAACGAGATTCAGAGAAAGTTCTACCCAGGCTTAAAGCCTCTAAAAATAGATAAAGACCCCCTTCGAGTCATTGACGTCTGCCTTGCTCTCATCAAACAAAGGCAATGGGAGATTATTAACTTCAACGAATCCCAGTTGAGAATTGAAGCAGTGGTCACCACTAATCTCATGAAATTCAAAGATGATGTCGTCATCCAAGTTTTTGATACAGGTGACGGAATCTCCCGACTCGAAATGCGATCTAAGTCGCGAACGGGAAAAGGCGACCTCGGAGTGAATGCTCAACGAATCGAAGCTTTCCTCAGGGATGTGGAGTCTAAATTAAGCGCTTCGGTTGCCTAAAACCAAACTCTCTTGAAAACTCACATATTCATTTGATTGCGCAAAAAAAGCTTCATGCGGTCGAGCACCATCGGTGGAATTTCATGGGCTCCAGCGAAGGGCAAAAGGTTCCCCTGCCATCCACCAGCTCGAAGAATGTCGCACAATAAATTGGCCATTTGAATTGATAGCAATGGATCCGACTCTCCGTGGCTTTGAAAGAAAGCCTGACCTTTACGCTGAATGGCTTTTTCTTGCCAATTCTTTTGGTCGAGAACTGTTCCTGAAAGCAAAACCGCACCGAGGCAGTTTTCGGACATATTCATGATGACATCTGTCGATAGCATGGCCCCCTGTGAGAACCCTCCAAGAATCAACTTTTCTTGGGGAACATTTAATTCAAAAAGCATCTCACTCACCATGGATTGGGCCTGATCAAGACCTGGAGGCCGAGTATCGGCCATTTCTCTAAATTTGCCTTGGCTCATGGCCAAATCAAGCGCTTGAGTATCGATCGGAAACCAGGCCCTTCCCATCCAATGCCCCCCAAGTGGGACCTCTAGGGGACCGTTCGGAAAAACCCAACGCACATTCTCGTTATCGATGAGCTGATGAAGAGGAAATAGATCTGCTGCATCTGCACCATATCCATGGAGCAAGACCACCGTATATTCGAAATCTTTAGGGTTCTTTATCAGACAGTCCAAGGGACCAATTTTTGACTGGGTTCTACTCATTGAGGGCTCCGGCGTTGAAAGAAATAAGCTCCAGATCCTCTATACTATATGTTACCTGAATTGGGCGACAACAAACCTCGCAATCCTCAATAAAACTCTGCCCCTCCACAGAGGGATCCAAAAGCATTGAAATTTGACTCCAGCAGTAAGGACAAGTAAAAAAGTGTTCTAATTGGTTCATGCACAATGAGAATGATGGCCATCACTGATTGACTCAATGAATTATATGCCGCGATAGACTCAAATGACTCAATTTTTAATATTGGTCGATCCTAGTCGCCAATCAGAAAAATTCCACGGGGAAAAATATGAAACATAGCGATCCAAAACCGATTTATCTCAAGGACTACAAGCAACCAAACTACTTGCCTGAAAAAATCGATCTCACCTTTGAAATCGACTTACCGACCACACGGGTTACTGCAACGACAGTCTACAAAAAAAATGGTCATGGCCACTTTAGCAATACAATGGAACTCAATGGAAGCTTCTTTCAACTAGAGAGTATTCACATCAATGAAGAAGAGTTGGCAACAGATCGACTGAAAATTAAAGACGAAGTTCTTCACCTCGAAAATCTTCCCGACGAATTCACTCTTGAGGTCGTTAGTATTCTACAGCCAGAAAAAAATACGGCTCTTGAAGGGCTTTATAAATCAGGTGAAATTCTTTGTACTCAAAACGAGGCCGAAGGGTTTCGCCGTATTACCTATTTTCAAGATCGCCCCGACGTCATGACCAGTTACACAACGAGCATTATCGCCGATAAAGATCGTTTTCCATTTTTATTATCTAATGGGAATCTCGTTGAAGAAAAGGAACTTGCCGACAATAAAAAACTCTGCAAATGGCACGACCCGCATAAAAAGCCATGCTACCTCTACGCTCTCGTGGCCGGAGACCTTGGGCTCATCGAAGATCACTTTACGACCCAGTCCGGTCGCAATGTGAAGCTGCAACTCTTTGTTGATAAAGGCGATGAAGACAGAGCCCATCACGCCATGGAATCTTTGAAAAAATCCATGAAGTGGGACGAAGAGACCTATGGGCTCGAATACGACTTAGATATTTACATGATTGTTTCTGTTCATAGCTTCAATGCGGGCGCTATGGAAAATAAAGGTCTGAATATATTCAATTCGAAATATGTTTTAGCCAACCCCAATACTGCAACTGACGACGAATACGAAGCGATTCAAGGGGTTATTGGTCACGAATACTTTCACAATTGGTCGGGTAACCGCGTGACTTGTCGAGATTGGTTTCAACTATCACTAAAAGAAGGACTCACTGTTTATCGTGATCAAGAGTTCACTTCCGACATGACCTCACGACCCGTGAAGAGAATTAATGACGTCAACATGCTAAGAACAAATCAGTTTGCAGAAGATTCAGGCCCCATGGCCCATCCGGTAAGACCGGCTTCATATATTTCTGTGAATAACTTCTATACTTTGACGGTTTACGAAAAAGGTTCAGAGGTTGTTCGTATGATTCACACGATTATCGGAGACAAAAACTTTAAGAAAGGACTCACCGAGTACTTCAATCGATTTGATGGACAGGCAGTGACCACAGACGACTTTGTTTTAGTGATGGAAGAAGTCTCTGGCGTCGACCTGAAGCAATTCAAAAATTGGTACTCCCAGGCCGGGACCCCTGAAGTTAGTGTTTCTTGGAATTTCGACGAGGCCTCCCAGTCCTATGCCTTAACCATGAAACAAAGTTCTAAACCGTCTCCGAACCAAGCAAAGAAGGAACACTATCACATCCCCGTTAAAACGGCGTTTTTTGACGAAAATGGATCTCAGCTCGAGTTTGAAGTTTCGGGTAGCAAGTACATTGAAAAAGTTTTTCACCTTAACCAAGGAGAACAAACTTTCAAAATCAATGGATTAAAAAAAGGGGCTACTCCATCAATCCTTAGGAATTTTTCGGCTCCGGTGAATTTAAATACCTCCCATTCAGAAGAAGAACTCTGCTTTCTGTTCGCAAAGGATACGGATCAGTTCAATCGTTGGGATAGCGGCCAAAAGCTCTCGCTTAAATATATATTAAACAACATAAAAAATTTGAATTCTTCTAAGGATCAAGAAATACCGAACTTCTATTTAAATTCTTTTCAATCGATTCTTGATGATAAGACGATCGATCCATCCTTTAAGTCTCAACTCTTAATTATTCCGGACGATACCTACATCAATCAATTTGTTGAAGAAATTGATCCTTATGTGATTTTTGAAGCCAGAGAATACCTCCGCAAAAAAATCGCAGGCCAGTACAAGGATCAACTTCTGGAATTGTACAACCAGCTTTTAAAAGAAACTCCAAACACGATTGATCCACAGGCAATTTCAAACCGAAAATTGAAGAATTCCATCTTGGGCCTTCTATCGGCTCTTGAGGACTCCTGCATTCATGAAATTGCAAACGATCAGTACAAAAACGCAAAAAATATGACCGATCGCCTTTCAGCGCTCGCCTACCTCAACAATGTCTCTGGAGAGTTGCGCGAAAATGCCATGGCTGATTTTTACCAACAATTCTCGAATGACACACTAACAATGGATAAATGGTTCACACTTCACGCTACCAGTGAGTTGCCGGGTGGATTGGAAAGAATAAAAAATGTGATGAATGATCCGACCTTTGATATAAAAACTCCCAATAAAGTTTACTCTCTTCTCTATCGATTTGGTCGCTTGAATACTAAGAACTTCCACGATCCAAACGGCGCGTCTTACGAATTTTATAAGGACCAAATTTTAAAGATCGATCAGTTAAATCCACAGGTAGCTTCGCGCTTGACAGGTGTATTTAATTTATGGAAGAGATATGAACCAAAACGCAGGGACCTCATAAAAACTCAGCTCGAAAACATTGTAAAACAGGATGGCCTTTCAAATAATGTTTTCGAAATCGCTTCAAAAGCACTGAGCTAAAAAGGAATCGAGGAAAAATGAAAACAATCATCGCAATTACAATATTAATTTTAGCGACTTCTTATAGCGCTCAAAGTCTTGCTTGCTCGTGTCTAGGCTGGGCCAATGCTCAACAAACTGCACTGGTCGATGGCGCCATAGTCGCTAAAGTGAGTACGTCAGCCATCAGTCAAAGAGGGATGGGACTCCTCAATGTAGAGAAAGTTTTAAAAGGCGAACTGACAGAACAGAACATTTCTGTTCTCGGTCAAGATGGTGGCAATTGCGCGGGCCCGGTCCTGCTCCCTTCTGAAGGATCTTGGATTGCGATTTTTTCTCAAGACCAAGATGGCAAGTATTCACTCTACGGTTGTGCTGACACTTCTCTAAAAATTAGTTCTGAAGGAAAAATTTCAATGAATTTTTCTGAAGAAGTATTGGTCAGTGAGGATGAATTCAAAAAACTTATCACGGAGAAAGCGCGCCCAACAGTTAAAGGGGCCAGTTGCCAAGCCACTGCTAGCCGAATTTACGTGAGCCATGACGTCGATAAAGGGGCCCTTCCTGATATCGATTTCTTTGACTACTTAAAGACCGACTTAGGAACTTCTGTTACCTACGCAAAAGACCTTTTCGGCGAAGGCCCTGGGATCGCTGCTCCACTTATTGTTAATTTAGGAGCTTACAAGGGATATAATAGTGAGTGGGAATATCGCATGGGCGTGCGCCTCACCGAACCTTTCTTTGGTGTCACAAGCTATAGAGAATTCAAATTTGATATCCGGCAGGCTTTCAAACTTGGAACTATCAGCCTATCGACCTATCAAGATGTAAATGGACAATGGGGCGAAAATTTTGGTGAAGATCCATTTTACGCTTATGAGGCCGGGGCAAATTGTGGCCTAATCCTCGGCGCACCTATCGTCGAAATCAATTAATACCGCAACGACGAGGAAACATCCTCTCACAGTAGTAATGATTAAAATTCGTATTTTCGAGGCGTGAGGAGGAAGCTGTATTCCTAATACCGCAACGACGAAGCAACAAAGAAAATATGAATTTTAGTCATTACTTAATGGTCTAAAGATTCTTGGATGAGCACGTATGGATGTGCAATCAAAGTTCGGAAAGTCTTATCCGGACTTTGACTCCAATCGTAGATCTGTTCCCGAGTGGGCTTTGAGAGCTTGCGCGTTTCAATCCAAGATTTAATGAGCTCTGCATTATCTGAAACAACCTCGTAAGCTGTCTTCACCAAATCTAAGTCAGACGCGACAAGAATATACATATCTTTCAATGCTTGAGGCTGTAGTAACTTCCAAGGAACACGCTCAATGGAGCGTTCAAGAGCATGAATTTGACTTTCTTCTTTGCTACTCACGAAACCTCCTACTAACCTTATCGGCTCATCAGGAGGCTTTGTAAGCAAATGCTCATAATGAGTCAAACATTAAACTAATTTTAGCATTTTATAGGGCTTTTACCTTGTCGACTGGGTTTTGCTCGCCAGACATTTGTTTAAGTTCCTCGAAACCAGGCAAATTCGAAAGATCTGGTACAATAATAATCTCGATTCTTCGGTTCTGTTGGCGTCCCTCTTTGGTATCATTGGAAGCCACAGGATTGTATTCGCCAAAACTCGCTGCCGAAATTCGATCGGCTGAAAGGCCCGCCTCGATCATTTTTTTAAGAACTCGCAATGATCGAGCCGATGCTAAATCCCAATTCGAAGGAAAAACTTTTGTTCTAATCGGCACGTTATCCGTGTGACCTTCTACCTGGTATTTCTTTTCTGGAATGGAGGCCAATAAGAGAGCAACTTCTTCAATAGCTGCAGAACCATCTTTTGAAAGTCGAGCAGACCCAGAAGAAAATAGAACATCACTATTCAATGCTACTACCATTCTTCCGTCCATAATTTTTACCGATAGGCGACCGGTATCAATAAATTTTTTGAACTTACTAGTGAGATCCCGAAATTCTTTAATTCTCTTTTCGGTTTCTTGCTTTCTCTTAGTTAGATCGGCAATGGCCTCTTGCATTTCTTTGACTGAAGCCTGAAGTTTCGATTTATCTCTCGAGGTATTGCCCAATTGATTCTGCAACTCGGTAATAAGTAGTCTCATTTCTTCAATTTTAGAGTTAGACTGTTCTAGCTGCTTTTGCAGGTCACCTTTTTGTGCATCCGTTGACTTATATTTTTTCTCTAATTCTTCGTACTTACTTGAAGAGACACAGCCCGAGAAAACCATCAAAGATAATATTGCTATAATTATTTGTTTCACTCTATAACCTCATTTACTATCGGAAATACTCCATAGCATAGTATTTTGACTGAAATTAACAAGGCTTTTTCAATGATACAGAATGAAGTGTTAGAAATTTGGTTTGGCGACACCGAATCCCTCATCCCCCCTGAGGCCCATCGAAAGAGGTGGTTCGCAAAAAATCGAGATTTTGATAGTTTTCTCACTGAGCGATTTAAAGTTCTCATCGAAAGAGGATATGACGAGGCCGCAAGGGAGTTTGACAACAGCCCACTCGGCGGTCTCGCTCAGATTATTCTCTTTGATCAGTTCTCAAGAAATATTTTTAGAGGGTCACCTAAGGCGTTTGCCAATGATAGCCAGAATCTCCAGTTCGCTCAGAGTTATATTGAACAAAAAAAGGACTCCCAGCTAACGCCCCACCAGGCGGCCTTTTGCTATATGCCATTGATGCACTCAGAGAACTTGGATCACCAAGAAAAGTGCATCGCCCTATTTGAAGCTCTGATCGAAGGGGCTCAAGATGAGTTAAAAAGCCATCTAGACGGGTTTTTAAAAGCTGCCCACTATCATAAAGAACCCATTGAGCGATTTGGTCGCTTCCCCTATCGGAACGAAGTACTCGGCAGAGAGTCTACTCCAGATGAAATTGAGTTTCTCAAATCTCAGGATTCATGGCCCTAGGCAGAAGGCGCAGCAGCACTGGATTTGCGGGTTTTTGTCTCAATATAGGACTTTAGTCGTGCTTATAGCGTCTTTTCATAATCTTGTTTTGGAAATACCTAAAAGGGTTAGATAATAGAGGGTAGCTAAGGACTAGGAGGTGAGATTTCAATCCAGTTTCTGCACGCGCCTTGTTATTAAACGCCAGTTATGAACCTATGAAGGTCGTCGACTGGCGGAAGGCATTGATTCTTTGGTTCCAAGATAAAGTAGAGATTTTAGAATTTCATACGGTTTTTGCTCGAAGCCCGAGTGAAACCTTCAGACTTCCCAGCGTTCTTCGACTCAAACGCTACATTCGCAGTACTCACAACAATAAAATTAGATTTTGTAGAGAGAACGTCTATCTTCGTGATGACTATTCTTGCCAATACTGCGGCAACGAGTTTGAACGAAAAGAACTGACTCTAGATCACATTTTTCCAGCCTCCAAGGGCGGCGGCAAATCATGGACTAACGTAGTTACAGCTTGTCGTAAATGTAATCAGAAAAAGGGAAATCGAACTCCCGAGCAGGCAAGAATGCCTTTAAAAAAGCCCGCTCTCGAGCCGGAATGGTTACCCCAAAAAGAGATCAGTTTCTGTGATCAGGAGTCACCACCGGTCTGGCTCAATTATTTATTTGGCCATGATTAGCTAGTCGGACCAGAGATTTATTTGAATGAATAAGTCCCCTTTATATGCTACATATAGAGAAAAGGTTGATCATGGCAAAAAGCTCAGTAGTCGAACGAACATATTATTACCTCACACAACTCATTAGTGAAACAAACGGCCTGAGTTTAGAAAATACGATTGAACTTCTTCTTCAATCGCCACTTTCTGAACAGGACAAGGAGGTTCAAGAGACCGTCGATGAGTTTATGGCCCTTCTTTCCCACTTCCAAATCGACCAAACTGATATTGAGTCACTTCTTAATCACCCCGTTTCTGAATCTTTGTTTCTTTTTTTCAAGAATTTTCCTTTAAAATATAACGAAGAACATATTCACCTTACGGGCTCTCTCAACGCTGAGTTTATCTTTCCGAGAATAAAGAAATTACTCGATGGACCTCATAAAGAAATCTATCAAAAACGAATCACCGACGTTTACGGGCACGATGCTCTACCGATAAATACCCCCGAAGACATCGATAAACTTATTCGCCTAAGACCCGAGGACGGATTTGACCAGTACTTAAAAATACTCTTGTTACCAAAATTGATTCTCATCGATCGGCAAGCTCATGAGGAGGCTACCTACCATTTAGCTAGTGAACTTTGGCATAAATATAATGTTGGATCGATCCGGCTTAAATTCACCCTTTCAAGAGCGACAAGCGATCAAACCGAAAAAGTTCCTGGTGCAGAGGAACTTTCCCCCGAAGACGTTATTATGGGCCTGTACTCTGGCTTCCAGAAGTTTAAGTTAGAACATCCCGAGTTTGATTTTATTCTTTCACCATGTTTTCGCAAAGAACCCAGCTTTTTTGACTCGAAGGCTTTCAAAAGTAAAGGTGAGCACTTTAACTACCAAGTCCAATCCATGCTCGAAGTTTTAGAAAAATTCCCTGAACTTTCTAAGCATCTGGTTGAAATTGACACCGTTGGAAGTGAAAAAGACCTTTTTAGAAAACAACATTTCAATGAAATGAAGATTGGTCTAAGAAAACTCCAATCCCGTGGCTTTGCAGTTCGAAGTCACCACGGCGAAACCTGGCACACTTTAAAAAAGGGTATTCAGGCCGTGGATAATGCTATGAATATTTGGCATATCGATGCTCTCGAACATGGACTCAGTCTCGGTATTAATCCCAATTTTTATTTTCACAGCCTATTTCAAAGAATTATTCTCCACAATCAAAGAGGAGAAGGAATCCAAGTCGGTACGCCCGAGTATAACGAACTCCACGATATGGATTGGTTAGGCAGAGTCGATGTATTAGAAAAAATACTGGCAGGTGAAAAACTCAATGAAGAGGAATTAACCATCTTCACAAAAACAAAATTTCACTTGGCGCGAGAGGTTGAAGGGTACCAACACGACATTTTGAATCGAGTGATTGATAAACAATTACAACTCATAGCACTTCCCTCCTCAAACAAAGAACTAACCGGTCAGTTTGAAGACTATAAAGACCATCCTTTTTCTTGGTGGGAGAAAAAAGGAATGAAGCTTGGTGTAGGAACAGATAATTACATTACGCTTAGAACAAACTTCATTCGGGAAATGCTTATTCTTCTCTACACTGACCCCACCTATCTTAAAATCACCAAACTTCTTATAGTTGCCACAGGTGAAAGCCGTAGACCCTTGATCAGCCAGCTTCTCTGGGATATGAGAAAAAAGGTAAAACTGTAAAAGGAAGTTCATTGAAAAAAGTATTGTTTGTTTGCCTGGGAAACATTTGTCGTTCCCCCACGGCTGAATCCGTTTTTAATAGTATTTTGCGTTCTGAGAATAAATCTCGAGATTATATCGTAGATTCCGCAGGGACTTCGGCCCACCATGCCGGAGAACCTGCCGACCCACGAATGATTCGCCATGGCGAACTTCGTGGCTATAGGTTTGAGACTCTTTCTCGACCTTTTGTTAGGAAGGATTTCGACAATTTCGACTATATTTTTGCGATGGATCAGAGCAATTACGAAAATATCCTGAAACTCGATCTAAATGGAGATTTTGAAAATAGAGTTTTCAGAATTATGGAATTTTCGCAAAAATTCGAGGAAAATGAAGTACCGGACCCTTATTATGGTGGTGCTCAGGGATTTGAATTAGTAATCGATATGCTTGAAGATGCTTGTAGAGAAATCTTCAATAAAATTGAAGCAGAAGAAATCTAAGTTTTAAAAGAAGATAGCCACAGTGGATTGATGCAATGATAAAGAAAAAAGTAAACACTGAAATTCAAGACATTCTGAGAGAAAAAGTTACTAATTACTCAGAAGTTTCCGGTGGAAGTATTTCTGAAACCTATTGTATCGAGTGTGAATCCGGAGCCTCTTATTTTCTAAAGATTGCCCCCACTGAACTCCTTAGAGCAGAAGCAATGGGCCTCTTTGAAATTCAAAAGTCACAAACTATAGCCACTCCTCAAATTGTAGCGGAAGGCGATCAATTCTTAATTCTCGAATATATCGGTGAAAGCGCTTCGCAGTCCATTTTCTGGCTAAGACTTGGCAAAGAGCTTGCCGAAATGCATAAGACGACTTCAAGTAGCTTCGGCTACCTAGAAAATAATTTCATCGGAACAAGTCGACAGGTCAATCAGCCCCTCGTTCCTTTTAATGATTCGAGTTCTGATTGGATTGATTTTTATTGGACCTATCGACTCCTATTTCAGTACAAAGAACTTGAAAAGAATGGGCTTCTCAACCAAGAGTTTAAAAAATCCTTTTCAAAACTTGAAAAATCTATCGACAAAATTCTTGCACACTCAGAGGAGCCACCTTCACTTCTCCATGGAGATCTCTGGAATGGAAATATTCTATGTGGGCCCTCGAGTACCCCTTTTCTGATTGATCCTGCCGTTTATTATGGTCACAGAGAGTCCGATATCGCCATGACTCAGCTTTTTGGCAGCTTTCCAATAGAGTTTTATGAATCATACATGGAAGCCTTTCCTTTGCCCCCTGGTTGGCAGAATAGAATGGGCATATACCAACTCTACCATTTAATGAATCACTGGAATATGTTTGGCCAATCCTATGCGACTTCATCTCAAAGGTGTGTTGATAGCTACATTTAAAAAAGCCTTTTGCCTCTCAGAAATCTCTGATACTAATTGAGACAGGAGTCTCAATGGCTGAATACGCTGAAAGAACCGATAATATCGAAATCAAAGTCGAGCCCTTTTACGTCCCCGAACAATCTTCTCCAGAGAGCGATTATTATTTTTTCGCCTATAAAGTGACGATCATGAACCACGGTCAATCTCCGATGCAGCTGACCCATCGCCACTGGATCATTGTCGACGGAAAAAGGCGAGTTCAAGAGGTTCGAGGAGAGGGAGTCGTTGGTGTACAACCAACAATAAAGCCTGGTGACAGTTTTGAATACTCAAGCTTCTGTCCTCTACCAACTCCTACGGGGAACATGCGTGGAAGCTATGACATGCTCAATGAAAATGGCGAAAAGGTCTCCGTAAATATTCCCGTTTTTTTCTTAAGAGATCTCAAGCACGATCAGTAATTTTTAGAATGACCTATTTCGACTGACTATACGAGTCCCGAATCATTTCTTCGATTAATTTTTTGGGTTGATCAACAAGAGCTTCATCAAACATAAATTCGCTTTGACCAGAATTTTGTTTTATAAGACTAAGACCGTGCTCATACCCTGTAAAACACTCTCGTAAGAAATCACCAACTTCTTTTCCTTGGGCTCTTGATTCAGCGATAAGTTTTTCAACGGCCTCTTCGGTAAAATCGATTCTAATTCCGTGTTTAGATTTAAATTCGATACCAAATCCTCTGATTTGCTCGTACTTAGTTAGTTTATCGAGATAGTCTTTATCATTGAGAAGCCGGTCGAGTTCTTTACTCGGATCTGCAATTACCTCTTTACTAACTATGAACTTTTTGAGGTCCAATGATGGAAGTTCAAATTTATAGTCGCGAAGAGCTCGTTCAGCCACAGTCATCAATGCTCTCGCTCCCGTCTTTTCTTTTGCGGCTTGGTCGGCAATCTCTTGCAAGGCTTCATCTTCAAATCTCAATGTAATTCCATAGGATTTAAATGACCTTCTGTACTGCTTTATAATCGACCCTTCTGATTCTGTTAAAACCTTAAAAAGATCTTTATTTGTTAGATGTTCACAAGAAACTCGTACCGGTAGACGACCAATAAACTCTGGCTCAAAACCAAATTTTATAAAATCCTCAGTCGCTGCGGAATGGAGAAGCTGATCAGCCTCTAACTCCCCTTCACCTTTAACTTCAGAATTGATACCAATCTTCCTATGATCTCTCCGGTCTTTAATAATGTCTAAGATTCCTGTAAAGGCACCACTTACAATAAAAAGTATATGACGAGTGTTTATAACTTTGTCTTCGACTTTTCCTTTTTGCTGGAACTCCATAAAACTCTGAATTTGAGAACCAATGTCGTGTGCAGATTTCAAATCAACTTCAGTTTCCTCCATGAGTTTAAGAAGTCCAAACTGAACACCCCGGCCACTCACATCTCGCCCCCCAAGATTAGGAGGAGCCGCTAGCTTATCAGCCTCATCGATGTAAACGATACCAAATTGTGCCGCCTCAATATCACCACCTGACTGGCGAACTAAATCTTTAACAAGGTCTTCGACATTGGCTCCGACGTACCCAGTTTCAGTAAACCGAGTGGCATCGGCTTTTACAAAAGGGACTCCCAACATCTGTGCAATGAGCTTCACTAAGTAGGTTTTACCCACACCCGTTGGACCCATTAATAGCACATTTTGTTTTGAATAATCCTCTTCGCGAAGCTCAGGATGATCCATACACTCTTTAACATGGTTGTAGTGATCACAAACAGCGATAGCCAAAGCCTTTTTCGCTTCATCCTGCTTAATCACATAGCGGTCCAAATAGGACTTAATATCTTTAGGCTTAAGGTCAAAGTTAGGGTCAAATTTTTTGGCTGGCTCTACTGGCTCTTCGACAGCGGCCTCCTCCTGAGGGTTACCGCCAAGTCCGGGTCCAAATCCCATGAATTTTATACCAGATCCGTATTTCCCCTTGATCAAGTTTTCAATATCGTTCTTTATTTCATCAGGAGAAGGAATCTTTTCTTCTTTCTTATCACTCATAATTGAAATCTCCAGAGTATTTCGCTAGAACAGAAAAGAACTATGTTTCACGACTACGCGAATTTTATCCCAGACTATTCAAAGTTTCTTTCTACTATAAAAGAGAAGCTACCAACTACCGGATGGTTCAATCCTGACCTTATTTCTCGACGCCAATTAGAGGAGTTCTTCAATAATCATAGAATTGAGTATCGCTTTCTCAAGTGGAACAATGAGGCTTTTTTCTTTAAAAGCAAGGTCTCCCTCGGAGTTTCTTTGCCCTATGCTCTGGGCCAAATACATCTCCAAGAGGAGGTTTCAATGATACCTGGCTTTATCGCTAAGTCACTGAAACCACGAATAGTTTTAGATATGTGCTCTTCTCCAGGAAATAAAGCGGCACAAATAGGGATTCAACTTAAAGAAAATAATTCTTACATAATTGCAAATGAACCACGCCTTCCTCGCCACAGCCAACTAAAATCGAATCTGCAAAGAATGGGGGTCTCTAATGCAATCTATACGAAGTATGATGGCGCTTCATTTCCTGTACTTGAGGAAAAAGTCGATTTAGTCTACGCCGACGTCCCCTGTAGCTGTGAAGGAACGAGCCGAAAAAATAAAATTAAAAAGATTTCATCAAAAGAACTCGAAAAACTTTGTAATACTCAACTAGCCATTTTGAAACGTGGCTTTGCAAACCTAAAACCGAATGGCCACATCATATATTCTACTTGTACCTATAACCCTTTGGAAAATGAGTTGATTATTGATCAGTTTTTGAAGTCAGAAATTGGAGACCAGGTCGAAATTCTACCCATCGAGATAAAAGGACTAGAATACTCTCCTGGAATCACATCCTATAAATCTAGAGACTTTTCTCAAGAGGTAAAGAAGTCGATTCGTATCTGGCCCCATCAAAATGATTCTGGTGGATTCTTCATTACTTTAATTCGCAGGAGACCGAATGGAGACACTTGATCCATTTAGTAATCAACGAATTCAAAATTTGATCGATCGATACCAAATTCTAACTGAATTTTTTGATAACTACCATCTCATTCGATTCAATACGACTTACATTCATCTGGTATCGAAGCAAATTCGTTTTGATAGTCGCTTAAAGGTTCACACGGCCGGCGTTGCCCTTTTCAAAGATCGACAAAATGTACCCAAAATTATGACAAGTGCAGCTCCGTGTTTTACAGGCTATGCGCGGCAACACATTTTAAAAGTCGGCGACAAGGATATTGAAGACTATACTCGTGGCAATGAGCTCCAAATAAAACCGGACTCTAAATTCGAGAGCGGTTATCTTTTAGTAGAATATCAAAATCGAATCATAGGGTCTGCTCTTTTACGAAGAACAGAAAACGGAACTACCATTGAAAGCCAGTGGCCCAAACAATACAGAAACATTCAATTATTCTGATTCCTTTTAATTAAATTTTTGAGACAAGACTTAATGGGTAGTCAGACCTAGAAACGCGGCACCGAGAACTCCTGCAGATCCACCTTTCTCTGCCTTTTTAATCGCAAAACTATCGAGCTTCAAAAAGGTATTTTCCTGAACAGCTTCTTTGAGTCCAGTATAAATTTCATCTTCCTCACTCAAACCACCCCCTAAAACAATCAGGTGTGGATCTAAAACCGTAGCAATATTCCCCAAAAATTCAGCAAGATGGCTCTTATAAATTTCAATTGTTTTTTTAGCGCTGACATTTCCCTTTTTTGCTTGCTCAAATATTTCAGGTCCATCAAGAGCTTCAGAACTAACAGCGATCTCCTGGTAGGTTTTTTCAAAGCCTGTTCCAGAAACATAGTTTTCGGCACAACCGCTTTTTCCGCAGTAACAACTCCGTCCACCATTTACGAGGGCTACATGACCAATTTCAGTCCCGCCACCATGGGCACCCCTCAAAAGATTTCCTTGGCTAATATAACCTCCCCCACACCCGGTTCCGAGAATGACCCCTAGGGTAGACAAAGAACTCAGCGAAACCTTGGTTTCATCGGTATAAGAGAGTCCGGCACCAGAGTAATGTTCTGCCAAAGCAAAGCAATTCGCATCGTTTTCTATAAGGACTTTTACACTCGATCCAAGGCGTGCCTTAAAGTCTCTGATTATGTCTTGGCCTGCAAAACTATTTGTGTTTCCCAATAAAAATTCATTGGTCTGAGGGTTAACGGTACCAGGTAAGCCGATCCCTAAAGACTCTAGTGACTCCATACCCTTTGAATTCTTATTCAATAAACTTTTTAGAAATTGACAGGTTCTTTCTAAAATAGATTCATACCCATGATCGCGATGGGTCTCTATTCTGTCACGTTCTAGGATCTGGTAGTTCTTTAACTCGCCCGTTGGCAACTTCAATTTTTCACTACCTCTAGAGATCATTTCGATTAAAACAACCTCTACTTTCGTTCCTCCGATATCGATACCTGCTAATAACATGCAAACTCCTATGTCCTAATTTTAATACGTAGATCAGAACTGTCATCCCCTAGCCCCATAAGATTTTATTTGGTTTCGAAATCATCCATTTCGACTAAGAAATTGTCTTTTCGCGTCCAAAATCAAAGACAATTTCTCTGTTAAATGCGTAAAAAAGGCTCTTTGACACTGTTTAGCTAAATTTTTTTCCGAGCCAATTTCGGGAACATCGATTACAAAAATTTACCTTTATGTATAAAAATCTCTTATACTTAGAGCTTCAAATCAATTTTATGAAGAGATGGCGTGGAAGCCTGCGTAAATGTAATCAGATTTTTACGAGCAATTTTTGTCCATAAGAAATAGCTATGGTCCAGATAAAATCATTCGATTTCCATAAGTTTGGGGTGGTTGATATGACTTTGATCAACCCAGGGAGAAATAATTCTCCCGAAGAAAGGAGCTAAAAGTGAATTTCTTAGAAAGAGTTCTTAGGAATATTCTTCAAAAGGAAATCGAAGATATTTTAAGAACTCTTTCGACTTTTAAAATTGGAAGAAACCTTGAGACTACTGACGGCCAAAAGCTGTTCGTCTCGTTCGGGGAACAAGAGATGGTTCGATTCACTTCGGTGAAATCAGTAGCCTCAAGGAAGAATATAAATAATAGAGCCGTCCCAGTGCCAACCTTTTTAACCTATCAACTTTCCCGCCCCAGTTGCTAGCAAGGATGCTAGTACCCTAAGCGAGATTCAAGGGCCCGAACGCCACGAATCTTCCTGCCTTCGGCTAAAAAACCCAGGGCTCCTGGTTACCCCAGGAGCCCTTCGTATTTTAAAGCACAAATTTTATAAATTACTAAAAGTATTATTCTTCGGTAGAAGCCGTCGAACGACCGGCTTTAGAATCAGAGGACTCCTCTTCAAGCATCGCAATGGCACTTTCTAACTTGATCGTCGGAATAAACCGGCTGGCCTCTGACAACACCTCTTGCTTTTGAGCAATTGGCAATCGATCTAATTCTAGTCCATAAAGTAAGTTAGCCAGTACCTCCTCGACATTTTCGAAATCTTTATTCGCTCTGATCAGCATAGCTCTTGATAAGCTATTGTATTTGACAAGATGTTTATAAAGAAAGCGAAGCTCAAATATGTCGTTACCATTTCGATAATACAAAGGAATTCCTTGGTCTGCGAAACTATCAACCTCTCTCGGTCGCATGCTTTCGAGCGGAGGTCTTTCACTGACCCCCATCTTATCTCCTAAGCCAAACATAAAATCACGGCTGTAGAACCTAACAAGGAGACGAGATTTGATATTCCCCCACTGCTTTGAGTTCCCTACTTCGAATTCTCCTGTAATTTGCTCGATTGAAGGTAAAGTTTCGATATAGAGATAAGGTCGAAATTCATTAAATGTTAGACTAAAACTAGAGTCTCTCATTTTAAAAGTCATGCGCCCATCATCAAGGCTAATCTGTGTAAAGTCTTTGTCGCTTATAGGTAGACCGCCGTAAATGCGAAATTTGATTTCTCTTTTCAACATTCCTAATAGTGGTTTTTTAAAGTACCCATCAATACCTTTCGGGCCAGCCTGAATTTCCAAATCCTCATCGACGTAAATGTCCAAACCATAGGCGTCAATGTGGGATGAAACAACACTAAAATTCTTGATATAGATAGATCGTTCAACAAATTCCATACCTTCAAATAAAAGTTCAGCAGTTCTAGCGGCAAGCTTTTCGGAATCATAAATGTCTGAAGATTTAACTAAAAATTTTCGAACATTCAAATTAGCCGGTATATACGAAACTATGGTTTCAAATGTTTTAAAAGCCGAATTCACGGATTTCATGTTAATATCAGAATAGCTGACATCAGAGAATGAAGATTTTTTAAAGTGAAAGTTGGCTTTCTCAACTACGAGGCTTTCCAGTGACCAGTCGTCTGAATCCATTAAATTAAATACGTTGTCATATTTAACTTCACCACTGATGAACTCGAACTTGTGGTTTTGCGATTCGAAAGTAATCTTGCCAAAGCTAAATCCCTCACCGAGAGTTCCGTTTACATTTTCAAGTGTAAAGTGGTCCGATTGGTTTAAGTTATTAACAAGGCTATTAATTCCATAGGAGGTGTAGAGTGCCATGTACCCAAAGACCAAAAAAGACACGACGGCCAGGCCAGTCACTACCAAAGAACTAATTATCAGAAAACGAGACTTCATACTTAGTTTATCGGATTTTTTAAAGGTCGTACTTAAGGTATTGTAGGCCTTTTTACAAAGAATTCCGAGGTCTAGTTTCTCAATTTGATACTTATAAACCGTGCTCTAAAGCGGTGGGAAACAAATTCGGATTGGCCAAACAGGATTCTGCACTTTGAACATAGCCTCGATCAGTCGAAACCTGACACCATTTGGTTTTCCAAAACTTTGTAATATTACATACATCATCGCCTAGCGAATTAATTTCGATAGCGTCATTTAGGCACTTTTGCACTTCGTAGTCCCCCGAATCGTAAGACTCATAGAGTGTCATGCAAAATGCCATCTTCCAACCCGATACCGCGTAAGGAACTTCACAATGGGAGTTTTCTACCGAGTAATTGGCTGCCTTGCCGACGGGAAAACTCGCATGAGCGTAGAAAGATACGAAAAAAATCGCTGCTATGATAGAAATAGATAGATCATTCCTTGATCGAACCAAATCCCCTCCTGGGATAACTTTGCCTATTAGATTAGCCCAGTTCCCACCAGTCCGTCGACCTGTTCAATAAATGACCGAACTAAGGTTTATGGACTTTAGTTGTTTTAAAATGAAACAGATTTTAAATTTCTTTGTAATTTCAGGGATCTAAAAAATCTCTTACTATCTCTTTTTGTCAGTACTAAAGAATGTGTACTGGGCTAGACTAAGTATATAGGGGCAATGAAAAACGGAGGATACAAAATGTTTCAAATGATAGTTTTCTCAATAACACTGTTTTCATTCGCGACTTACTTAATTAATTTTTAATTTTGGAGGTTACTCCGCATAACTTCCAAATTTGTTATAAACATATGACAACCCTTAAGACATTAATCCCTAACTAACTTGACCCTCGTACCCGCGAGGGTCTTTTTTTATGCAATAAACTGTCGAACGTCCTAAGCCTATTCGTTCTATAAAGCCGTCGGCAACAAGCTCGTTTAGTTTTGTATTTGCCGCTGTATATTCTAATCTGAATAGGTTTTGAAACTGCCTTCTTGTAAACCTTCTATCCGTCCACTCCCTTTCTATTCGAGTCTTGATAAGTCCGTTCTTTGAAAGTTCTGGATAACTAAATGGGAGCCAAACAGAAAACTGTTGTGAAAACTCGACATGATATGTGTTATTTGTATGTCTCAAATCAATGGTATTAATGTCTTTTTGTATACTCGAGCGAAATCTCTTAAGGATCTGATGGACACGATCCGGCGAGCTATGAGGATCAAAGTATTCATCCGGGTATAGGTAGGAAAATAGCGCACCGATTCGCTTGGGACGATAAAAATCTTTAACTAGTGTACAGAATAGTCTATGTAAAATCGAGCCGAGCTTAAAAACCTCTCTGCCACCTATGTATGATCCCAATAAAAGGTCAAAGTCCTTTTCTAACGGACTTGGCGCGCCCATTCTAAAGAACGAAGGCACGTCCATTGGTAACTTATTGAGTAATTTCTTACGATAGTCATAGAAGGGCGTTCCAAAAAGTACCTTCAATGCCAAATCCAAATCATGGTCAATAATAGCTTCATGATAATCAATTTCTCTTATGGACTCAGAATGATTAAAATGACGAGCCTTCTTCCTCAATTCGCTCCAATCAATACTATTTGGCGACTCGAAGGCTTCAGCAATCGTTCGCCACTTGTAAATAAAGAACTTCTCAAGCAGCTGGTTGTTTTGCAGGCTTTTCTCGGACTTATCAAGAAGCTTTTTAGCTTCGCTATATCGTCCCAACTGAATCTGCAGTTGGGACTTTATTTCGTAGCAATTCCCCAAAAGGAGCTTATTTCCCAGTCTTTCGTTGATAGTTATTATTTGATCGAGAAGGGCCCCTGCTTCGTCATTTTTTTCAATATTAACCAAAGCCGCAGCAAGGTTAACTTGACCCACTAGATACGCGTAGGAATTGTCGTCAATAAGTTTGAGGTATCTCTTTAATGGATCAATTGCTTCACGATAGTTCCACTGATTGAAGTTACAAAATGCCAAATAGAGGTATGCTGACGGAATATTGTCGGTAACGATTTCGTTTAAAAGTTTTTTTGCTTCGTCAACCGCACCAAGCCTTTGCAGAAGAACTCCATATTCAGCTTTTTCTTCAAGACGAGCTTCGATCATACCCTCTTGATCTTCGCGAATAATTTTAGAAAGCATTTTGAGACCACTGTTAATGAGGCCTGTTCTTCGACAGAGTTGCGCAAAATGAAAGCGCTCTGATCTTGGGATATCGGGAATCGATATTCGTACCAGTTCTTTCTTTGCCTGATCCCCATTACCAGCCTTTATAAGCAGGTCTATTTGTTGTCTCAGTTCAATACATTTTTGTTGATCCATCTATCTAATTTTATCAGGGACCCTTTGTTCTGGCCGATAATTCGTCATTTTTTTCTATTTTGAGATACAATAGAAGTTGGGTAGGACATGATGAAGTTGATTTTAAAGAAACCATTTCTGTTTTTTCTTTCGCTATTTGTTCTAATAGCTTATCAAAACTGTATAGAAGTTGGCTTTAACGATAAGACAGATGGCTCTATTAATCCTGGCCCAGAATCCCCATCATCAAATCCATCCGACGATAAAACTCCTGGTGCCGGAAACGGTGAAGGCTATGGTGGAAAAGACCCAGTCAGTGCTTTCTTTGTTTTAAATTATTCAGAACCTTGCTCTGATCCAAATGATCCTAACCCACAGATCACAGATCGCATTGTGCTTGGGAGCGATGACAGTTATTACCTCGAAAAAGAAGATTGTGTAGAACTTGCGCAGGCCAAGAAGATAGCCGATGGGGATCTGAATTTTGATGACAGTAACCCATTTATTTTGTTTTACCTCGACACTGTATTTGAAGGAAATAAAGATGGAAGCCAAACGCCTCCAGACCCTGACTCTCAATTAGTGTTTCATTGTTCAAGTACTGTTCGAACAATCGGTGAATCCGAGGTTCGATACAAATTAGAGGTTCGTCGAGAAGATATCTCATTAAACCCTCCTCTGGGTACGAGAAGACTCATCGCTACCCGAATTGAAAAAAAGGGGGGATCGATATCTACCTCTTCAACTGGGAACAATACCGATAAAGACATAATCTTTACCAACCCTGTTGGGACAGGCCAGGTTACGACTTGGTCTTTCAATAACGCCTCCGGAGTGTTTGATTTGCGAATTTTAGCAACGCCAGGAGACGCTAACCAGTTTAAAGTCGGAACCTTTCAAGGAACCATGTGGGTCAACGATGTTGGTGGATCACAGTTCGATGTAGAATGCTTTTCTACTCCAAACCCTTAATTTAGTTCTTCGAGTATTTTGAAATCACAAATGGAATAACAAACAAGCCTATTGTCGAAATCAATAGCATAGGGCCAATATGGTGCATCAGTATGTGTAGAGGAGCGTTCGCGCAATAAACATGCATGAGAGCTACAGGTAAAGAGCCTCCCGCCAAGCCAATTAATAAAGCAACTAATTTCTTTTTATAGGCATAACCGCGAACAACCATATAAGAAAGGCCGACAATAGGTATTAACGAAACAAAAAGAGTTTCGACATTACAAAGAAAACGTCCTTTAATCATCGCTCCTTCAGGAAGTGGGCGATCGAACAAAACTCCAAATACTGTTGACAATACATAAAGGGCAAGTGGCACTAAAGCAACAATGAGCCACTTTCTGCTCGGACCACGACCCGGGACACTGTATAAGAAGGCTAAATACCCCAAACTAAAAAAAGGTAAGAAAGCGATAACGGCTTCTAAAAAGTAGTGTGTTGTTTCAACCTGGTGATACCCCTCAATACTAAGAGGTCTATTAAACTCCATTGCTAAAGCCACCATACAAAAAGAGAAGACCGCCCAAAACATAAAACGCGCCTCAGCCCCAAGGTGACTTGCTTCTGGCTTCAAGTCCCCTACGAGTTGATCTAAAAATTCGTTCTTCGACGGTTTACTCATATTTCACTTTCTACAATTTCTCGTAGCCTCTTATAGGCTCTCGAAATTCGCACGCGCATCGCACCTGGCGATACATTTTCCTGTTCTGCCGCCTCTTCTGTGCTTAACCCATCTAATTTGGTCAACACAATGGCTCTTTTCATTTCTTCTGGTAATTTTGCGAGTCCTTCATGAACTAATTCTTTTACAGCTTCATCACCAGTCGAGTCACTCATTTGATCAACCTGATCGCGCTCTTCATCGATGGCTGAAGTTTTTATGGAGCGCTCTCGGGCTCGAAAATAGTCGATCATTTTGTAGCGAGCGATGGCGAATAACCAGGCCTGAAAACTTCTCTTGGGGTCCCAACTCGCCTTATTTTTGTGAATGGCGATTAAACACTCTTGGGTAAGATCTTCGGCAACACCCTGTGAAGCGACCTTCTTAATATAAAAGCGAACAAGCACGGGATAGATAGCTTCTAGAAGTTCTCTATAAGCCTTTTCATCCCCTGCCAGACTTTGAATCATTAAACTCTGCCATTGCTCTTCAAAGTCAGCTACTTTCATTACATACTTCGCCCAAAGGTTGCCATTTGTAACAGAATAGTAGTTTTTTTTTACATCACTGACAATGCAAAAAGACTTTAAAATTCAACGATTTAGGTGGGTGCCTCAACCTAGGTCAAGGGTTAGGAGAAGGCATTCAAGCTCTTCTACGAGCTCTTTAGCTCTCTTTCTCTGGCGAACGAGGTCGACGAAATATAGCTCATTCCTGCGCAGTTTCTCGCGCATTTCGGGAGTTAAATATGAATCCGGGTCCAAAGCTATCAACTTTGGCCGCTTCTTCCCCTGAATTTGATCCGTCATAGATACAAAGCCTTTCCGACCTAACTAACCCTATAATAATAACTCAATAAACCTGTAAAGGATGCAAATTTTCTCAGACTGATACTCAATATTGGTGGGTTTTTACAATTGCCAATTCAACCAAATTTGTAGGCCCAATGAGGTTTTTACAGAATTGCTAATCCTCGTTGAACACCTATTCTAGGCTTTGGTATGTATCTCAGTGAGGTACCTATGTTGCTCAAAATATATTGGATATTCTTTCTACTAATAGCCCCTAATCTCCTATTGGCACAGTCCAATGAGGAGTGCCGATTGACCGGATTGCTCACCCTTTCAGAGAATGGTGTTCAGTTGAGGACATCTGTTGGAACTTACAGCCTTCCCGCTTTGCTTTCTCTAAAGAATAACTCGGGAAAAGCCCTTCATGTGTGGGGAAAGTGCCGCGCAAATAGAGTCGTAGAAATAAAGAAATTCTATGCCGTCAAAGATCGCTCTGATTTTCTATCAAAATACCAAGCACCCGAGGTTGATCCCGCTATCTTCGGAATTAGCCCTTACTCATTACGAGCCGTTGAGTTCTCAAAGCACTATCAGAAAATTTCAGAAAGTTTTCACCCTTATCTCGGCAGCGACCAGGTCATCAGCTCCTTAGCCTTTGAAAGTCACGTAGTAAAAGACGTAGCCAATAATCTATTAGAACTTGAAAAAGGTTTATCCCAGGCGAAGGCGTTACAAAATTTTAAGGGACAGGGCTCCAACCCCAGACAGGTCATAAAAGAATTCTTCGAATTAGAGAGAGGAACTCAAATCACTTCGATCATTTATGGCTTGTCTCCGTTTATGAGGCAGGCCCCCTGGGAGTGGAGCTGGAGAAACTTAGATCAAATCATCGAAGAACTCGATGCTCTCCACAGAAACATGTCAGCCATGAACATGCACATCTTTTCTTACATGACCTCACCCAATACCGCTATCGAGCAATTTTTTAGTCGCGCCAAAGAAGAAGGCACCAACTTTAATGGTCTTGTTGACTTCGAAGATGATCACAATGATTTACTAAAAGAAGCCTTTTATCGTCTCTTCTTGGCTTCACAGGCTGACAATATTATCGAGAAAAGATTTTACTCCTATCAGTTTAGCATTCTACTCATCGCCTATGAACAAGTCCATGCCCAGGCTTATTACGATAACATCCATCGACAACATCGCATTCTCGCTGGTCGCTTTTTTGTTGTTGATCCTTTAGGAAAATATGACTTAATCAATAAATCTTGGGCTTTATTTCAAGTTCGCTTTTCAATAGACACTCGAAACACCAGCGAAAATTTTAACTTGAATTATGTTACTGCCGAGAAAATTCTCAGAAATTCCCGCGAATCTGGTACGATTCCCCACTACTACTTCTCTAGAATAATGAACCCAGAAGGTCGATTATTGTTAGCACCTCCTACAGGCTGGGCCGATTGGTCTGACCTCATTACTGAGGGTTTAGAGGAATCCGACGAATCATATCAACTTCTCGTGGAATATGGTTGTACGGGCTGCCACAGGCTCGGTAATGATGGTGGGGTCGTCGGGCCGAGCTTTAATAATCTCGGATTAAGAATGACTCCTAATGAAATCAAAGAAGCCATTCTCAACCCTGAAGCTAGCATCTCCAAACATTGTCCATCTGGAAACTGCCCGAGCGGAGTTATGCCAAGCTCCTATGGAGAAATTTTGAGTTCTGAGGAACTAGAAAAAATGAGTAATTATTTAGCCCAGTAGGCGACTATTTAAAATCCCGATCGAGGACGGTTTTTCGACCATCCTCTCTAGCACGATCGATAGCATCTTGGCTCGCTCGTCGAACCATATCCGAGAGTACATTGAGTACAGACTGAGATGTATTCATACCCGAGACATCTTTAATGTATTGCTTGAGTTTTGAAGCCACAATCAGGACTTCATGGTTATCAACTTTAGCTTTATCACCAGGACTCCCCTGGGTAGCAGCGGGTTGACTACGAATGATTCGACGTTGGGGTTGACTCGCTTCTGTGCTCCCCTGCTCCTTCTCAAACTCAGCCTTACTTGGCGAATGCTTTTCAATGGCACCAGCGTTCTTATGCCTGGCTCCCGGCAGATGCCGCTCCCAACAGGAGACTGAACAAAACTGGAGGCCTGTTCGCTTGCCCTGACAGGTAGAAACACTACACTGATAGTATTTGTGGGAAAATGGGATCTCTTTCTTGCAAGCGCTACACTTTTTCCAATAATTCTGTTCCATAAAATAATGCTGACCCCTTCTCCTCAATTGATCAACGGAAAGGATGACACCAATCTCTAAACTCAATGAAAGGCCGGAGACACTTGACGCAATAGAGTCATGGGGTCATTTCAACACTGATATTCATTGGCACAGGTCTTGAAAAATATACCTATGTTGTCAGTTGAGGTGTCACTTTGGAATTTTTTTCGGAGATTATAAACATCTAACCCGTGTTTTTCCGGATTGACTCCAGAGCCACCAAAAGTGACGAAATTTATTAACCAATAAAAAACCTTCAGAATCCTAATTTGCAAAAAGGGAGTTATTCCCTTTTTGCATTTTTTATGTTTGTATTCCGACCCATGGAACTACAACTCATTAAAGAATCAGACATGATTCAATATTACGATTTCGAAGTCGCTGTATTGCCAAAAGTGATGCTACCGACCCGTACTTTCATAGTAACTTCGGACGAAACAGCATTTATTTTTTCTCCCGGGCCACGATTTCCGGCCCTAGATCGTTTCTTAAAGACTAAAAAAGAAATTGTCATCGTTGCACCTAACATGTTTCACCACATGTATCTTCACGAATATAGCGACCTCAAGGCAAAATATTATGGACCTCTCGAAATTTTGCGAAAAAACACACGATTCCAAAGCCACATTGATACTCCAGAGGATTTTGCGGAAAAGTATAAAAGTGACTTCGATGTTATCTCGCTCGATGGATGTCCAAATATCCAAGAGTCACTTTACTTCGTCAAAAAAGAAAAGGCTCTGATCGTTACAGACCTCGTCTTTAATTTTCAAGTTTTCACCAGTAAGATCCTTAAAGCATCGCTCTTTTTAATGGGAATCAAAGAAGAGTTGGGAACCAGCCGTCTTGTTAAACTCAACATCAAAGATAAAAAAGCATTTCGCGAATCAATTCAGAAAGTCTTAAAGTTAAAATTCAATCGAGTCCTAGTATTTCACGGAAGTACGATTGAGAATCCAGATCAATTCAGAAGCCACGCTGCGACCCTGTGAATAGGCCAGGTGCAAAATAATTTTTGTGATCATAAATATATTTAATTAGAAAAAAAAAGCACCCTCGATTGAGAGTGCTTTCTCTATTTATAAAATGAGCTTTTTGATTAGAGCAATAAATGCTTTTCTAAAAATTTCTCCACTTTTCCGTACATTTCCAATTTATTTTCTTCATTGCGAAATCCATGACCTTCGTTTTCTTTAACGATATAAGGAACATCAATACCCTTCTTTTTGAGGGCGTCGACAATTTGATTGGATTCTTCAATGTTAACACGCGGGTCTTTAGCTCCCTGTACAACCATCAATGGAGCTTTGATTTTATCCACATGGAAAATCGGAGACGCAGATCTCAATAAATCCTTATCTTTTTCCGGGTTCCCCACCATCTCATAAAGCATAGTCAAGTAAGGCTTCCAGTAAGGAGGAATTGTCTTCATAAATGTGAAAAGATTCGATACACCCACATAATCAACGCCTACCGCATACACGTCAGGTGTGAATGTCAAGCCAGCAAGAACCGCATAGCCACCGTAGGAGCCACCGTAGATACCAATCTTTTCTTTATCAGCGATCCCCTCTTTAATAAGATAATTCACCCCGTCTGTAATATCGTCCTGCATCTCTTTACCCCATTTCTTGAATGAGGCAGACCAAAACTTCTTACCGTAACCCGTTGAACCACGAAAATTCATCTGTAAAACGGCATAACCACGGTTGGCAAGAAATTGTACGTCCGGGCGATATCCCCAGCGGTCACGAGCCCAAGGTCCCCCATGTGGCATCACGATAGTCGGCAAATTCTTAGCTTCTGCACCTTTAGGAAGAGTTAAATATCCATGAATCGTAAGTCCATCACGACTTTTATAGGTGATCGGCTTCATTTCCGCCATATCAGCTTCTTTTATCCACGGGCTAACGTCTTTCAATTTAGTAAGCTTTTTATCGGCAGGAGTGTAAAGATAATACGCCCCTAAGCTTCGGTCACTATAAGTACGAACTACAAAGGTATCTTCATTCTTGTTTGTAGAAGTGAGGTACACTTCATAGCCTGGCAATTGACTCAGCAAATCCTTGTGAGTGGCCTCGGCCTCACTATCAAAAAACTTATACTGATGTTTCCATGTCGTATAAGAAGCATTTGTTAAGACCTTACGTTTTTTGGAGTAACTCAACCCACCGACATCAACTTCATCATGACTAAAAAGTACTTTAGTTTCTTTTTTTGTTTTGGGATTGAAAATAGCGATCGCAGATTTATCGCGATTTAAATTCGAGTTCACATAAAGATTTTTATTATCGAATGTAAAAAAGAGCGGAGAGACACTCGTTTTGAAATTCGTAGTTATAATCTTTCTAAATTTTTGTTTCTCATTGTCACGGTAAAAAACCGAAGTATTCACGCCATCAGTGGCCGAGGCGACTCGAAGCTTTCCTTTATGATCAGTCATCCAGCCCGAGAAATTTCCAGGGTTTTTCGCAATCATTTCTGTCTTGCCAGTTTTGACATTGAGTCGATGGGCATCGAAGACCTTTTTATCTCTTTTGTTCATTGAGATAATGATGTGTTCATCGTCAATATTCTCTAAATCATCAATGACACCGACTCGCGTTTCTTCAAACGGAGTGAGGTCTCTTTCGTCGGTCCCATCTACCGACACTCTAAAAAGGTGATAGTTTTCATCTCCACCAAAATCCCTAAGAAAGAGAATGGTATCGTTTTCTTTCCAAAAGAAACCTGAAATATCTCGATCAGTTTGGTTGGTCAGTCGTTTTTCAGGAGTCTTACCCTCTACATCCTGAACAAAAACATTCATTCGCTTTTGATAGGGCTTAAGGTAAGCTAGGAACTTTCCGTCTGGCGAAATTGAATAGGATCTCACCTGAGCGTTCTTAAAAAAGTCAGTTAGAGGTATAAGCTTTTGCCCTAAGTGATTTTTTTTGGTCGTCGAAGTGCAGCCAAAAACAAGTGTCGCCATCAACGCTAGAGTTATAAAATTTTTCATTTAAACCTCACATTATAGATGTTTGATTTTTCTTAGAGGACCTTATCTAAGGCAAAGAGGGGTCACAAGGGAATTCGAAGCACTGCAATTTTTTTGACAAAACTGGGCGTTGATGCGAGCTGTCGTTTTAAACTCAGTCTCGACCGAGGGCGAGCATAGCCGCCTTGCTTGCATGAATTTCCATTGTATCAAACAAACTGATTTGCTTGAGGTCTTCTTGTTGTATGGCCATTTCAAGTTCTGTACAAGCGAGCAAAATACCATCTGTATTTTGTTGGACAAATTTAAGACATATTTCTTGAAGCTTTTTCTTAGAAGACTCGAGAACCTTACCCTTGCAAAGTTCATCAAAAATAATGCGATCCACTTCGATCTGGTCGAATTCATCGGGTACATGGACCTCAAACCCACGAGAACGATAGAACTCTTTATAGTAATCTTCTTTCATAACTGGAAGAGTTCCGAGAACGCCGATGGACCTTACAAATTCATCATTGAGTTTTTCGCTAACAGCATCAGCAATATGAATAAAGGGAATAGAGATATTCTTTTGAATGCTATCCGCCACTCGGTGCATGGTATTTGAAACCATTAAAATAAAGTCAGCTCCCGATTGCTCAAGGAGCTTTGCCTTTTCTGAAAGATATCTAGAACCCGCTTCCCAGGCGTCTTCTTTGAGTAAGTTATCTATGTTTTGAAAATTCACAGAATAAGAAATAATTTCTGGATAATTGTGATCGCCCGCTATTTGATTGTAAATCTGATTGATGAGTTCGTAATAGCGGCCCGTGGCCTGGGAGCTCATTCCACCAATGAGCCCCACCTTTTTGATCGGTTCAATCAGGTCCACAATAAATCCTAGAATGTGGTTTCGTACTGGAGATAACTCGTTCGCAATCTCGAATACAAACTACTATCAAACTTGGTCTGAAGATCATCATCAAACTCAGGTTGAGTGTCGAGAAGGTTCAAGAAACCCAGCTGAAACTTACCATAGGGTGACTTATAATTAATTTGAAAGTCAGCTTCTGTATATACCGGAGTTAAGCCTTTATTAGGGTCAAACTTTTCAACTACCGAAATAGTTCGTGCAGTAACAGCAGAACCCCAAACATTATCTTTAGACTGCCAATTAATAGTGACCACGTTTTTCCAATAAGGAAAACCATCTTCACCCAACAAGTCCCTTTTACCAAGTTCTTCATAAGATTCAGAAAAAGCGTGGAACATGACCGTATGATCAATTGAGTATCTCAAATTACCGAATGAAACTTTATGGTCGTAGGTGAGATTGATATCAAGACCATCCACATCGTCCTTGGCAAAGTTTCTAAGTGGTGCGGAAATAAATGAAATCGAGTTACCAGGACCATTTCTTTCAACCACAGCTCCGTATTTGGCTGGATCCGCACCAGCCGCTTCAGCCTCAAGAAGCCCCTGAGCGTCTGAAGAAACAACGTCTTCAACTTTTGTACGCCAGTAATCAAAGGACATCGAAAAACCCTGCATGGGTTGAATGACCGTACCAATACTGTATGCAAAAGAAGTTTCCTCTTTAAGGTCAGGATTAGCGCCTTGTTCTGCAGGGTAAAACTGATTATTACATCCAGGTGAATTTGGATCCGCATTACAAAGTACGTAATCGCGAACAAATAAAAAGCCCGTCAACTTAGGACCGTATGAATCTTGAAGCGTCGGTGCCTGAAAACCCGTACCAGCAGAGCCTCTAACCATAAACGTATTATTAATTTTCCAGCGAGAAGCAATTCGAGGGTTCGTCGTTCCACCGAAATCATTATATTGGTCATGTCGAAGTGAAAGTTGCAGCTCTACTGAGTTTCCAAAGAGACCACTTAACTCTCCAAACAAGGCTCCAACAAAACGGTTACCTCCACCAGTGACACCACCAAGGCCTAAGATTTCTCCATTGAGAGTTTCATCATCCCTTTCATCTTTGTATTCCGAAAATTGAAAGAAGGTACCAAATCCAGCTGACCAAACGGCACCCAGGTATTCTCCAAGCTCTCCATTTGCAGTGGCTTGGGCTGAATTGATAATGTAGTAAGCTCTCGAAAATGGGTCGGTCAAAAACCCAGTGGTATTTCTTTTGGTGCTATCAAAAGGGTTGTAGGTATCATTGATAATCGCGGCTCTCATGGGAGCTCTAAGGCCGTAGTTAGAGTTCTTTTCGTCCGTTAAAAAATAATGGGTATTATTCGAAGCTTTCCATTCCCAATCACTATCTCCCCACAAACCTTTAAAGCCAAAAACGTAACCAGCTGAAAGCTGATCAAACTGTGTTTTTCGTTTGGGTAGGTCTTTGAATCTATAGAAAACTTGAATGTCGTTGCCCGCTGTATAATTGGGAAGAGCCGTTCCCCAATTAGCAGGAGGAGCATCTGCACCGGTAAATCGCTCACCAGTGAATGTGGCTTCAAAGTTTCTTGAGTTTGAGCGGCCATATCTTAATAATAGGTCTGAGAAAAACTCTAACTCTGAACTCATCTTGTACTTGTAAGATGTGAAACTTGAAAAATCCAGACCAGGCTCAGAAACCGATTCACTCGCCAATTCTTCTTCACAAAGGCCATCGGCGTTGAGTTCAGTACAAGATGGAAAAGGGAACGTCGTATTCGCATCTGCAGTTAAATCAATATAGTTATTAGAAAACCGAGAATCCTTGTTGATTCCCTCTAGATAATTTCGATTAGAAGCCTTAAAGGTATCTGATGCGATAATTTGAAAACTCGTCATGATTGAGCTTTTTCCCCAAGTATCGCCGTAGGCAATACTCGTTCTCAAGCTTCCACCACCTGGCTGCGATGGGACCGACAACTTAGAGGCAAATATGATTTCATCGATATTTTCCCTCGTAATAATATTAACAACACCGGCCAGGGCATCGGAACCATAGGTCGATGAAGCACCTTCCTTTAAAATCTCGATGCGCTCTACACCCGCCAAAGGGATCACGTTGATATCGGTTCCCGAAGAATAACTATCTCCGCCTGCCGGAAGCCTCTGTCCGTTAACTAGAACTAGTGTTCGAGCCGAACCGAGTCCTTTGAGGTTGGCTCTATCGGCGCTCGATCCAAAAGGCGAAACCGTTGAGCTTCTCAAAAGTGATCCAACCTCGTTAAATCCAGAGTTCTCAATTTGTTCTCGATCTATGATTATGATCTGCGACGGGCCTTCCATATCGATTCTTCGAATCAATGAACCAGTTACTTCAATTTTTTCGACATCACTTTTTGCTGAGCCAACTTGGTTGGTTGTTTCTGCCGACGTTGTTCCCTGTGAAGCATTCGTTTCTTCAGATGAAGAATCTTGCGCTCCAGCGATAAAACTAGAAAAGATTAGTGCGATTGCAATAAGATACTTAAACATACAGTCCCCTCTTTAGACCCCTACCAAGAGTAAAATCTATAGGACAAAGGTCCCATAAGCCACAAATGACATTATGCAAGGAGAACTTATGGTTGAATAAATACCCCTTTAAGAGGGGATTTCGCTTTTTCTATTCGCCAGGAGGAGCGAAAACGAGGTGATAGAGAGTTCCTGTTCGATGATCAACATCATCCTCTTGAACCGAACACGAGATAAATAAAACGCCTCGGTTTACCTGTAAAGAACGACCAAAACCCCTAAAATCTGACCCATCAGCAAAATTAGGAGTGATATTACCTTGAAACTCATACTTGTTACTGGAGGGGTTGAGCTTGTACATAAACACTTTTCCACTTCGACTCTGACGGTATGAGTTCGCCCTTGGAGCACCAATAAACAACTGTCCATCTGCACCGCCTGCTATAGAGATTCCAAAGGAGTCAGCACTTTCCTCTAAAAACGGATGGTTGAGCTCTTGAACCAAATCATAGAGTCCTGTTGACGGGTTTATTTTAAAAATGGCTATAAACTCTTTAAGATGTTCCCTGCCCCGGTTAGGTTGCGAAACAATAAGTAAATCTCCGATATGTTTGCTTACCTCGGCAAAGTTGTAACGAGCCGAAGTAGATTCTATAACCTGTAACAACACTCCATTCATATCAAATCGCAGGAGCACCCCTCGATTTCGCCCAGTTACTTGTTTTCGAGCGCTAACAAAAATGTCCGGTCCATCTTTTCTAACATTCCGCCCGCAATTCACATAACCTGAAGGACAGAGAATTTCTAATTGCTTTGAAAAACTATCACTCTCGATACCTTCGCGAGAGAAAACTAAAACCTTGCCCTTAGAGTTATCAAATTCTCTATCAGCCACTATTAAATATTTAGGTAGAGCCCACATACTCGCACCAAAATTCACTGACTGGGGCTCACTAATGGACTGGACAAAATTGTACTTATTGACCTTTCCAGGCCTTCTCTCTAAACGATAATGATAGATTTGATTCAAGGTAGAAGAGGAGATAAATAACTCTTCTTGTGTCGCAGCCATCGATTGACCAAATTTAGTTTCGAAATTATCGGTCAATAAGGGAGAAAGAATTTTCTGAACAGGGTAAACTTTTTTGGTTTCAGAATTAATTCCATAAATCGTAACTTTTCCAGAGTTAATATGGCCATCAACATTTTTTCTCGGAGAGGCTACGGCAATTCTCTTGCCCGATACTCTCAGTTCACTGCCAAATGTTTGGTTTTGTGAATCACTATTGACAGCAAGAGGTTCAACCACTTGAATTTCTAGATCTTTAACTTCACCCGTGAGAGCCGTTGCACGAATTATCAGATTTCCGATGTAACCCGGGTCAACATAAACGACTGCACCTATACCCTTATCTAAAGTTTCAACTCGGGCATCTCCCACTAAGAGCTCAAATGAAAATCCCTCAAGTATGAGACCCGCAGGTTCTACAGAAAATATTGATCCACTTTCTGTCTCTGGAGGATAGAGAAACTGAACTCCAGCATAACCATCACCATTACCAGATTGTTGGTTAGTGAGATCAATTCCAAATTGACCGAACTGACCATCGAGGTTGAGTTGACCACAGTTTTGAAAAAGAAGTACTAGGAGAGCTGCGAAAAATATAAGAATATATTTTGTGACTCTTTGCATGTTCATTTGAAATTCCCCACCATTTACTATCGAGTCCATCTCCCCAGACGAACTCAACCCCGATACATCTATAGGTTATACGAAAACCGTCAAAGATATGAGTAACAATGATGTCTATAAAACATTCCTCAAAATTCTATGTCTAATACTTTTTCATTTTCCCATTTTGATACAATTCAGAAATTACTCAATGAAATAAGCGCTTTTCAAGCGCTGGCCACCTGGTAACGAACCCCCTTTTTGACACCGGTCTTTTCCATCATCCCCTGCTCGCAATATTCATTGAGCCAGCGAACAGCTGTCCTCGGACTCACATCAAAGAACTGAGAAACATCCTCACAGCTAAAATCTTGATCAGAGAAGTGTTCACAAATTTCTTTAAAACGCGAGTGAAGGCGACTCGAAGGCGGCTTCTTTTCAATAGCTCTATAAAGAAAGCCTACTTTAGAGTCAGCTGTTAAGAGATACCCCTTCCCACTTTTTTCTTCAATTTTTAGACCCAAGGGTGCAATGATTTTACGGAGTCTCGAAATCAGCATTTTCATTTTTTGAGAAGAAGATTCCGGTTCGAAAAATTCATCGCTATAGAGCCTTGAAAACAAAGTGGGAATACGAATCGGTCGATAGAAATCTAGGGAGAGTTGATAAAGAAGTCGGTGATACAGAGAGCCCTTGGCGAATAAGGCTTCGGGTCCCTCAATCAAACTATCTATATCGATGTATTTTTTTGCCTGAAGATTTGAAAAATTTCGACGAAAGCTCTGGTCCACAACCATCTTACTATTTTTCTTCATTTTTTGACGGTAGGCTGCAAAGGGTGACCCAAAATAAACTCGATTGAAAAGTTCACTATCACCATCAATAAGACTCGTATGGTAGTCAACATCGCGAAGAGTTTCAAAATGATCTATTTCTCTCGCCTTATTGCGAATCCATTCAATCTTCTTTCGAGCCTCATTACTGGTTGGGTCCTTTTTTAAATCAATTAGAGCCTGCCATTTCTTTACAAAGAGGGCATCTGGATACTTCTGATCTCCTAGAAGTTCTAAAGCCTGATCAAGAAGAATTCTCGCCTTCTCTAACTTGTTTTGATTAAAAAAAACTTGAGCCAAAAGTTCGCGACAATTTCCAGCCAAAACCGTATGTTTTCTAGAGTCCAAATCCTGGATGAGCGGCTCTAAAGATTCTTTGGCTTCTTTATAACGGGCAAGGGTAACAAGAGCTGCTACATAATTGACTTGCCCGATATAGTAGATGTATGTGCCTTTTTCGATTCGATTCAAATAATTTTCAAGATGAACAATAGCAGTCTGGTAATCCCATTGGGCAAAATAGGCAAAGGCGAGATAGAGAGACGCTTTAGGCTCTTCTTGCAAAATATAATTATTATTAAGAAGTCGAATGGCCTCTTCACTTCCACCGATTGAGGAGAGGGCTTGAGCGTAAACAACCACTTCATTGGCTTTCGCCTTCACTTGAGAGTTACTTGAACGGACAACTGATTTGAGAATTTTTAGGGCCAGCTCCGCCAGTCCAACACGACGACAAAGGTTTGCGACGGTCGACATCCGATTGCGAGGAATTTTAGAAACTCGAAGCCCTTCTAGGAGTTTTCGCGCTCGAGCCGACTGGCCAGCACTGATAAGCTCCTCAATTTCTTCGAGTTTTTCTTTTTTCATGGTTTGATCCCATATTTATCGTCAATAATGTTATCGAACGATTCGTCCCTGGACTTAAGTAAAGGGTTGGGCTCCTGAGCTAATTCCCAGGAGCCCTGGGTGGGTTTCGTTCTTTATATGAGGATAACGTCCCATGGAGCCCCAAAGAGTAACAATTTTGTCTATAAAGAAACGCTCGTTTCGATACGATCAAAATGACACCAGTTCTTAAAATGGGGGTGATTTGCCACCTCCTTAAAAGCCAGAGAAGGAATGAGTAATTCACAATTCGCACAGCCTTATCCACATTTTTTTGCAAATCTGTAAACTTTTGCAAAAGAACGTGCAGATTTAATCACATAACTAAAGCCAAAGTGACACTGATATCACTGGCATCAATACTGCTATCTCAGTCTGTCGAAAAGACAAATTGAGGGGTTCTATGAGGGTTTTATTTGTTTCGTTGTTATTAGTATTTTCTTTTGTGCAAAATTCTTTTGCCGAAGAAAGTCGATTTCGACCACTAAATGCCTCTCAAGCGAGCGCTCTAAAAACGGCTCTATCTATGAGTCATGTTGAGGTGAGTTTTTTAAAGAGACGAGCCGAGGCAAGTGAAGCCTACTGTAAGGATCACGCATGGACTTCCGAGTGCAAGGGCTCTGAAGCTTATTGTAAGAACAACTCATGGGTGGCTGAATGCAAAGGTTCCGAAGCAAACTGCGAACGAACTCCTTGGATCGCCGAATGTAAAGGTTCAGAGGCCAACTGTCAGCGGACACCTTGGATTGCTGAGTGTAAAAGCTCCGAGGCTAACTGCGAACGAACTCCTTGGATCGCCGAGTGTAAAGGTTCAGAGGCCAATTGCCAACGAACTCCTTGGATAGCTGAGTGTAAAAGCTCCGAGGCCAACTGTCAGCGGACACCTTGGATCTCCGAGTGTGAGGGCTCAGAGGCTCGCTGCGAAAGCACTCCTTGGACGGCTGCATGTAGAGGTAAATAGTACTAAATTATATGAGAAAAATATTTTTAAGAGGTTAAGACGTATTTTTCTAAAAGGTTAAGACGATATGGCCAGTTTCTGACTGGCCTTTTTTTATTTTGTATCCAAAGAAAATCTCACTGTTATACGACGAAACTACCTAGGGCATTTCTCCATCGCACTTTGCCCCTGGACCATAGGGTTTTGCCTGCCAGGTTCCCGGTTTAAATTGAATTTTAATCATTGCCACACCCACTTCGAATCTTTGCCACCATGCTGTGACAAGTTCGGGACCATTGGTAATCTTAATTCTTACTCTTTTTTTGGGATCCAAATCCTTAGCTACGATCTTTGGCATTCCGGTAAAATCGATTTTAGGTCCGCCATCAATTTGGATTTTCTGCTGAGTCTTCCAATTTTCATCGAGAAGTACTTTGTTGATGACCCTATTCAGACAAATACTTACACCCTTTATTTCTTCATCCGACTGATTGGCATAGATCGTTTCGGTTTCCTGCACCTTTTCTTTCAAAAGAGGCTCTTCCATCCCCTCATCATTGGCGAAAGCAACCAGCGAGGTAAACACTAAAAAAGTAATAATAAAAATATTTTTCATAGGTTGATTATCTAAAGAATAAGCCGCAAAACAAATAGTTTTCCGGCTTTTAGCGAAAATACTAAGTTTTTTAATTATCCTGAGCACCAACTAGAATCCATAAACAGTCCCCACTTGAATTTATTGGGAAGAAAGGTTGCGTATATCAAAATGAGAGTGAATTCACTTCGTTTTGTGTAGATTTTTAGCAGATCAATAAATTAGACGTCCGAAGCCCTCTCTGGCTCCCCTCATTCGGCATAAATTTCGCTGCATAATTGGGTAACTAATGCTCAGGAGGACCTCAGTGGAACGTACTATTTTTAGAATTCTTATTTCTATTCCTCTTATTGCTTTAACTGCCTGTGGTAGTGACTCTAACAACAATAGCCTGGGATTTGGCCTTAATCTTCCGGTCGCTAATACTAGTTTTGAAGAAGGACAGAATCTTCTCGTGGAGTACAGTGATGGCCTATCAACTTTAAGTAAAATTGAGCAAGAAACTGACTTTGAGGGATCGATTTCAGGTACCGGAGAAGCCAGTCTCAATCAACTTCTAGAAAACTGTATTGTTCAACTAACAGATACGGATACATCAGAAAACATCGAAATTGTTGATAGCCCGGGAGAAGACTGTGGTATCACATACTCGAAGTTAACAACTGTAAACTACAGCAACAATGTCATCACCGGCACTGTAAGCTCTCACTTTTCAATTGATGATCCTAGTCTCGAATCATTGAGTTCAGTAAAATCAAGCCAATGCTCTGGTGATTTTGTTGCCAATCAAGGCTCGACTTTCAGAATTCAAATTAATATGAATTGCGATATTGTTACCCAGAGCGGAGAAAGTTTTAATCTCAAGGTCGTCTCAGTCATGACCGGAACCCAAGGTGAATCCTTTTCGGTTTCTCTCAATGGTGCCGTTACAAAAGGTGGCCAGGTAATGAACTTCGCCATGGATTGGACGACTACCGGAAGTGAAAGCTCAATAAGTTTTACCGTCAATGGCCAAGATGCTTCCGAATCGCAGGGCCAAGTCAATGGCATCTTTGGCTTCACTCAGGTCAATATATAAAAGAATAAGGTCAGTGAGCCTGACCTTATTTCTTCTTATAAAATCCGGTCAATTTGTCTTTCAAAGAAGATCCGCATTCTGTGTTTGCGCGAACTCCAATACCATTTTTAGCAGGTTCATATTCCATGAAGAATGCACACTTATCGAAGGCCGAAAAGTAGGTGGGTTTTTTATGATTAAATTGCAGATATCCAACCATTCCTCCACGACTATCTCCCCACTCAGACGATATAATTCCAATATTAATTTTTAACCAGTCCGGGCCGTGAAGTTTTTGTCGCTTTAAAACGATCTTTACTTGGTTTTTCTTATTTTCGAAGGTGCCAATGTAATTCTTGGTCTTTTCTTGTTTTTGCTCAACGGGACTTTTTTTAGCGGGATAGGCGACTTCTTCAATGGTCCCTGAAATCGATTGATCTCTACACTTGGCGAGATCCCCTAGATTTTGCCACTCGTTCTCGGTTCCTTTTTTACGTACAAAAACATAGGCAATGTCTTTGGCCGATCCGTTAATTGAAACTTCGAAATATCCCTCTTGAATTTCATTACCCATTTTGGCCGGCCCCATATTGACCGATTTAATATAAATCTTTTTAGGTTCTTTCTGCCCACAGGGTTCACAATATTCCAAATAATGTTTATGGGGACCAAGAACTTTTAATGCCTCTTTTGCCACCTTTTCACTATTCCAAGCACATTGGTCGCCCCAGGAGGCAGCAGGAAAAAGAACAAAAGCGTGGACAAAGAACAAAATGAAATATTTGTTGTGAAAGTTACTAATCTGCAAATTCTTGAACATGACTCAACTCGATCTTCTTGCTTTTTAAATTGAAATTAAAGCAACTGAAGTTGTTATATATATTATCTGTTTGGATACATATTTGCGTGGTTTTATACTCTTTTGATTTCTTGAAGCTTCCGACTGCATAGCCATCAAATATATTGCCGCCCTTGCGCCCTGGAGTATCGCAGAGCAGTTCGAAATCTTTGAGATTTTTAGCCTGATCATCCCAGAAAATCGCCAGAGTCGATGGCATTTCTGAACCTTCTCGATATTCTTTAAGCTCAGTCGTTTGAGCCGTTTTTCCAGAGCCAGAGTATACATATGCCGACAGACCATCCTTGGGATTTTCTTTGCTCAAATCGAGGATGACAAGACCAACTGCCTTCACTTTCTTACTTGAAATCTCACATTTAACAGTTTTCAGAATTCGGAGCTTTGGAACAATCTTCTCTATAGCTTTTGTCGCCGCAAGGACTTCTTTATCTGACGGTGCCGATCGTGCCATAAGGGTTGAGCTAAAAAACAAAATGCCAGCAATTAAAAAAACAGTCTTCAATAGATCCCCCTGATATCGATTTGTTCAATTCTATGGGGAATTTTATTAATAGAATACGTGACTTATGACTAGAAGCTACCAAGCGTGGGAGCGCATCGTAATACTGCAATGACCAGAATCTTGATCCCAAGCATAGGTCGAACAAGAAACAAAGTGAAACTGATTCATCAAGGGTGTTCGACTTAGACCTCTTTGCACCAAGTAATCTGCGGTTGGTCCAGTAATATCTATTTGTGAATGGAAGAGTAAGTATTTTGGAAACCACTCGACCGGACCCGCCTTATCCACTTTCGCCTCGAGGTCGCAAAAGTAGGTAAAGACCTCTTTGTCAGAAGTTGGATTGTTTATTTTATTTCTGGTGCAAGAAAAAGGACTTTCAGGCTCTTGGATATTTGCCAACTCCTCAGCCGCTAAACCGCTAATGCGAAGTTTATAGAGTTTGTACTCGGGCTCAAGAGCGCGCATCACATTCAAACGCGGAAGTTTTCGACACTCGGAATTTTCGTTGTAATCGCTGTGTCCGTAGATACCGCGAAACTCATGGCAAATGGTAATGACTTTATAATAGGTATCCATTCTCAGCCAACAGCTTCGGGCAATCTCGATTGCTCTGTTGACTCGATCAAACTTTGCACACTTTTGCACTCCATCAACCGTAACTTGGTCTTTCGAGGTGATCTGAGTTTTTTCAGCGATTATATCTTCGGCGAGTTCATTGGCATCGAGCCCGCTCACTGGAAACTGGCGGAGGAGTCTTGAGAACTGCAGTGCTTTATTTTGAAAATCCATAACATAGGGATCTCCACCGCCACTATCCATTCCTCCGCGAGAGGGAAGAGGGAGAATTTCAACATCACTAGGTTGAAGCTCTTGAGCTTTGGCGGAAACCACCAATGAAACTGTCGCGACTAGAGCTAAAAGATTCAGTAAAAATTTCATACTCTCCCCAATCCATGCACTTCGTTTAGATATATTAAATAAATTCATCCCGCAAACTAATCTTCTTGGGTGTGAATATCATCCACCATTTCTATAATGGCTGTACAGTGACCCGTCCCAGGCGCCCATGCATATTGAGAGCAAGAGACATGAGTTCCAGCTTCTCGAAGAATGTGAAGTCCCCTTTGGACCAACTCATTGGCAGAAGGACCGTCAAATTCCACCTGAATTTTTCCGACATGCTCTCGAGGAAACCAATAAATGGGCTGAACATCGAAAACGACCCCTTTGAGTTGGCAATAGGGAGCATTCAACATTTGATTCGTGTCGGGATTGCGAAACCTGTGGTCGACGCATGCAATTGTATTTAAAGTCCCGAGAGCCATAATTTGCTGGGCCGCTTTTCCGGCTAATTTAAACGTGTGAACTCTTGATTGATCCGAATCCGTTTGGCCCGCTTGAGCTACAGATCCAGTGATGAATCCGACTGACAACACAATTGAAGCGAGTATTTTATTAATCATTCTTCCTCCTCATTGAGAGCCAATTTACTGGCCCCTGGTTTTAAGCGACCCTGATTAGAGATCACCCCTGTTGTTTTTACTTATTAGTAAATACTTATTGCCCTTAATAGGCTTTTTTGCTGAAAAACAGGGGGCATTTATTTACTAATTAGTAAATATTTACGAGTAATCGAGTTGGCCAAAGAAGCCACCATCACCTAACAGGAGCAAAACGTGAATCTCTTCGAGTACTCAGATTACAAAGAATTTGTTCTCGATTTGGTGTCTAAAACAAAGCTTCTGGGGCGCGGGCCCTACGCACGACTAGCTGAACATCTAAATGTGAACAGTACATTTATTAGTCAGGTCTTTAAGGGGGATAAACACCTGTCGATTGATCATGCCCTTCAGATTGCAAAGCTCTTAAAATTTAATAATCTGCAAACTGAGTACTTTATGAACTTGGTGCAAAAAGATCGAAGTGCGTCCTATGAAACCAAAGATTTTTTTGCGAGCCGATTAAAGAGCCTACAGAAAGAAGCCAAAAAGTTATCAAACTATGTTTCAGATCACCAGGTTCTCGATAGCATTGACCAGGCTATTTTTTATTCGGACCCCATTTACTCCCAAGTACGACTCTTGACCGGAATAAAAAAATATCGAAGTGCCAAAGCCATTTCTGAGCATCTGCAAAAACCACTTGCAGAAATAAATGATGTTCTGGATTTTTTAGTGTCGGCTGGCCTTTGTGTGAAAAAGCAAAACCAATTTGAAATGGGTGCGAAGAGCACCCACGTAAGTAAGGATTCGCCATTTTTCAGACAGCACCATTCAAACTGGCATATTAAGGCCATCGAAAACTTTAGTACCTCTGACGAAAGACACCTTCACTTCACAGCCCCCTTAAGTATTGCCAAAAAAGATATCCCAGAGGTTTTGGATTCATTGAAGGTCGCAATTCAAAATGTCAGTGCCACGGTGAAGGACTCAAATGAGGAGGAGGTTCACTGCCTCCTCATCGATTTTTTTGAGGCCTAAACCATAACCCCCAATTGATTTGCTATACCACAAGATATTGGAATTACTGGAACAAGTTCTAAACTCCAGAACCTCTCTATTGACAAGGCTTGGCATTAGGGACATACTCATCCCTTCCTATGTTGATCAGAATTTTGATCGGCAACTCCCAATCAGTGGTACGTAGGTGAAGAATCAATTGGGGGCGTAATGGTTTCGACGTGGGTGTTGAAGTCTGAGGAGCATGCCGGGGCGCTCGAGGTCCTCGTCAAAAACGAGCAATCTTTTTAGTTGGCGAAGCTAACTATGCTATGGCTGCCTAATTAGGCTGCCCACTGAACCTTCCGGCGACCGCGCGGTTGGGAATGTGTCACTTTAGTGGTCTCGATCAAAACTTGGTGTCTCAGGGGGTTTTGATTTAAATAAACCTAGGACAAATCTTTTGGAAGTTTGTCTGTGGAAGTTCGAAAGATTATCAAACATAGACTAAGCATGTAGCCCGCCTTTGCATGGATCGTTCGCGGACGGGGGTTCGATTCCCCCCGCCTCCACCAGAATCATTCAGATATCCGATATCGGATATCTGATATCGGATATCAGTTGTGAGCTTTTCGCCAGTTTGGCGAATCTTTAATTTTTGAATTAACGAGTTTGTAAAGGCTTGCGCCAAGCGCATCGGCCTTATCATTTACTTTTTGGTTTTCAATACCAACAAGTTCAAAGATGGTCTGACACTCTCTTAGTGACCCGTAAGCCGTTGTAAAGAAACTACGTTTCTCTTTTGCCGAACCTTTGGCATTACCCTCCGAAAGGTTTAATGCAATCGACGTTGCAGCCCGGTGAAGCTGATCCCTCAAATGACCTGTTATTTTGAGCTGACAAGCCATTTTGCTAAATTCGATTGCTAACTCTAATGTTCTAAACTTTTTCATACGATCAATCCTTTGTTTGAATGCTTGGTCGTTACAAAATCAAGACCCAGCTTCAAACAAAGGATTTTGACAATTATTTTCAAACTCACTAGATTTGAAGTGAAGCGGCAGCTTCGACGGGGTTCGCGAGGGCGTGAGCCTCGAACGCAGTTTCGGGGCGAGGCTCGCCCAAGTTCCCGCCTCCACCAAATTACGAACCAAGAATGGTTCCTAAATATTTATAAAAATTAGACTTTGCACTTGGATGGTGAATTCTTTTGGTTCAGGGGTTTAGAGTGACTTGACAGAGCATCTTCGAAACACATACTAGCCATGATGAGGGGGCCCAAATCTTAAATTTAGACTCAGATCCTATAAGTTCATCAAGATACGATCTTTTAAATCGACATAGCATAGTTGAGTACATTTATAGACTAATTGAAGACTCCAAAGGCAAGCCATTGCGTATAGGCTTGTTTGGCCCCTGGGGTAGTGGTAAATCCTCTATTTTATCAATCTTAGAAAATGAAGAGCTGTCAGATACAAATTACAAGATTGTTCGATTTAATCCTTGGATTTATTCAAGTGAAGATGACCTTATCAATGGCTTTAATACAGAGGTCTTTTTCAACTTTAAAGTTTCTTCTAAAAAAATAAACACCGATTGGATTAAAAAAGGTGCTGATGCAGTAGGTAGCCTATTAGACAAAGCAAATATAAATATTGAAAAGCTGGGAACATTTGGCATTGCCGCAAGTCAAGTTGGCAACTTTCTTAAAAGTGTCCTAATTAACAAAGACACGATTGGACAAATCATTGAAGCTTGTGACAGGAGAGTGATTTTTATAATAGAAGATATTGATCGATGCAATATCAATATAATAAAGCCGTTTCTTTTATATTTGCGAGAAGTGCTAAATCAAAAAGATGTCGTAACAATCTTCGTTTCAGATCTATCTGCACTAAATAAAGGCTTCGATGAATCAAGTAATTTGCAAGGATTCTTCGAAAAGATTTATGACTACCCAATATTTATAGAGGACATGAAGACGGGTGAGGCATCTGAATTTATTTTGAAAAGTGAGGAGTGTCCATACCCTCCAAAAATTTTGGATAAATATGCTTATCTGTTACCGAATAACCCTCGCTCACTCAAGAAGGTATGCAGAAGTTTTTCTCTTTTAAAGAAAGAGATCGATAGGCAGCACCCGGCCGACATTTCGCTTAAGGAGCTTTTTATTACCCAGACTCTGATGCTCAAATACCCAACTCTCTCGAGACTTTTTCTTAATGAGGAGGATCTTTATCTACATGCAGTTCGAAACCAATATTTACGTTCAAGAGATAACCGTACTGAAGAAGAAAAGCGTGAACAATTAGAAAAGTCATTAACCGATCTTTTAGATAAACATGCTTCAAACATTGCAACGGATGAAGAGAAAAAATCTTTCGTGAAGGACATGATGGCTCTTTACATAAGCGATCTATTTTATTTAGGAGAAAGAACTTTTTTCTATGCCCGAATTGTTTCGGAGCCGGTCCCTGTAACTAGAAAAGAAATCGAATCATTTCTAAGCAAGAATCTGTCTGACATCAGTGTTGAGGATATCATAAGTTACCAGGGGGTAAAATCGCTCAGCGATTTAGAAACCTTAGAATCATTATTAAACTTTCGATCCCAGTTCCTCGAGCAGTATTATAAAACGTTCTTTAAATCCTGCCTGGGAGATTGTCTAAAGTCTATACTTAAAGTAACCGAGCTTATTCATTCATTTTTGATAAACGACAGAAGATATACCAATGAATTATTTGGTCATGCTGTGGGCAATTTCAGACAATGGGGCTCAGTTATACGATGTGATAGTCCAAATAACAGCGACGACTTGGACGCGATCATTTCCTTGGAAGACAGAATCATATCTGATGCTGTGGAAACCACTAACGATAAATATGGCTTAAAAAAAGTTGCTGACAGCGTGCTAGAGAATCAACGGCTTTTTGGCGACGGAAACCCATTGTTCGAGATTCTGAAAACCTCCATTGTTGAGGCTATTAGTGACGATGTGGGTGCCTCTTTTGTTGAAACGCTTGTTGAGAGCCCTGAGCTGATTGGCGATCAGGATTTTTGTAGCAATTATAGGGATGAAATTACCAAAGAAAATCTTAAGTTAATATTTGATGGCCTCAAGGCTATAGCTGATCCTCAAGTTCAATCCGAAAAGATTTATATTTTTTTCGAAAAATGGTTAAGAGATAAAAGTACTTTTTTCCACTTCATTCATAATTGGCATGAGGTTAAAGAAGAGCTACGTGAAGATATTTTCGATCTTTGGTCAAAAATTGATTCTGAACATTTAACTCGGTGGGGAGATTCACTTAGGGCTTATATGGAGAAAAACCTTGGCAGCCACTTGCCAGAAGAAACAGCGGACCCAAATCAGTAGAAATCGTACATACTAAAATGAGTATGTACATTTACAAGTACATGTACCATTACCTCAGGACGACTTTTTAAGAAATAAAATCAATTTTCTGTTTTTTCTTTCTCACTTCTCTTACGGACTGCTAATAAATATGTGTATATCTTAAGGTGGTCTCTTGAGGTGCTTGACCCAGCCAGTATCTTGCTAATACAAAATCTCTAGTCTAACCAACAAGCTCAGTGCATCTCGTGCGTCTACAGCAGTGATATCCTTTCGATCCATTTTGTAGTACATACTTTTAGACCCGTCTAGGGGGTGCATTCCACTTGTGGGGTCACGCCACAAAGTGATTGTCAGGCTCTAATTTTAGGTATGGTTTTTCTAAAACCTTCGCCTTCTTCTAGATAACCTGGGGCGTGGGACAACTCTGTAACCTAGAGTATCTTGAACCGATGGCTTGTTGAGTGGTGGCAACTTAACTTTTCTAGCATTTCCCTTTTTCTTTTGAAGTACTCCACTAATGATTTGAAATGTATGATTCAGCAATTTAGTGTATCCACAGTTTTGATCTTCACTTATATGTAAATTAATGAAGTCATTCTTTTTTACTTTGGCGAAATATGCTAAATTTTCATTTTCGATTGGAAGCATCAACCAACACACCTCATTCCCTTCGATGTCAAAAAGCACCGGCTTGATACCTTCACCCCAATCGCTGAGGAGATAATTGCCTTTCTTTTCGACAATCACAGTATATGGATGGCCTGGCAAGGCCAGCCCTCCATTTGCCATTTCAAAAAACCGTTTAGTCTCTTGCTGTCGATAGAGGTGAACAACCCATGTTATTTTCCCGTAAACTTTGTTTCTAGAAGCTCGTTCTTCTGAGCTTATGGGTGAATGTTGAAACTCAAGGACCCAACTATTCTTTGTTTTTACGTCAGCAAAGTGCCTTTCCCCATTAATATCAGAATGAAAGACTTCCTGCCATTCAACTGGAAAATGATTCTTCCACCCACGATGCCAATCTGTTTCTTCCTTATTCAGAGGGCAATTGCACTCAACTTTATGGGCCCAGTGCCAAACTCTTTTCTTTCCACATCTTGCTAATACAGGTTGATCGCAACCTGGGCAGACTCCCTTTAATCCTGGCTCTGCTCCGCGTCGAGCGCCTTCCACAAGTGCAGTCTTCATAAAATTCCTCCTGACAGTTGATGGTTCCCAATCCATCTGTTACATGTTTTTATCGTAAAAGGCGTTACGCTTTCAAGAGGGCCAAAGTTTGAAAAAACCGTTACATAGCAAAAAAGAGCAGTTCCTATTGTCTAGTAAAGGGCGTCTTATTGGCTGGGGTGCAGCTGACGTTAAAAATCTGATTAAAAATGCAAATAGAGCTAAAGCAGAAAAGTTACATGAAAAGAACAGAATCACCATAAGAGACGCGGAATGCGTTTTTGCCCTGGAATGGCTGGATTCCTTTGTTGAAAAAGGAATTACAAAGGCAGTCGTCGAAAAGTTGAACTCTCGAATTGCTCATGTCAGATATCATCATATTCTGATGCATTCCCCGAAAGGAAAACCGTATTGGAGGTATGTAGCAAACGGTGATCAAATTGATGACCCAGAACTTTGTATTGCTTATGGGGTGTCTCATCTTTTGGCTTCTGGGGCACTTGATGGATTAAAAAAATGCCAAGTGAAAGACTGTCAAAAATTCTTTATTGGGAGGCCGAATTCTAAGTGGTGTTCCAAGTCTTGCGGTTCAAAATTTCGAGTTAGAAAGCAACGTGAAAGGAACTTCAATGACTACTTACTATAGAAACAATTACTTTTTCCAATCATCAACATATTTCTCATAGTACCTGTTTAGCCTTTTGTACCTTTTGAGCAACTTTAAGCTCTCTTTATCAGTATGTGGTTTAAATTTTTCAATATTTTCATTAATCACATTTTGGATAGGATCCAAGACATCTCTGAAGTAGTCAGATATTTCGAAGGCGCCAATCGCATACTCTAGAGAGGCTGGCCCCAAATAGTGCACCATCAGCAAACCATCTTCATCCTCTACTATCCAATCCCAACTTCTTCTTGCGATACTCTTGCAGTATCTTTCTACAACTTTGTTATCAAAGTTTATTCCCTCAAAATACCTTAGGAACTTTACCAGTCCATCCCCAACAAGTACACGTGGATACAGAGCCATTTTACATTCAAGTGTGTAAGCTCTATTTAGAACCGGTCCATAAATTTCATCTTCATCTGGATCGACTTTTATTCCGCCTTCTATTTCTATACCTCCTCTGATGGGAAACCCTTTGCTTAGGTAAAGTGGCGTAATCATCCCAACAGAGGCCAAAATTCCGTGAACACTATTTAAAACTTGAGCGTACATCATTTCATTTTTGGGTTGAATGGGTGACCAAACGATCGTGGTATCTGAAAAGCTTTGTAGCCTAATTTCTGAATGACTCCTCATCTCTGTAAATTGATCTTTGATCTCAGGCGGTATCGTAATAGAGGGCTCGTGGCTCATGTACGTATTAAAATAATCCTTAAACGAATCTCGGAAAGAACGAATTGCGCCGACAGTGTTCGTAAGGACTGGAAGAAGTCTGTTCATTGTCTTTTCTGGGTCAACAATATTCTCTAGGATCCCATCTATTTCCTGCAGCTTCTCTTTTTGACCTAACAAATCTAAGAAGGCCACTATATGGTTGGAGTAATTAAACTGTCTTGAATCCGACTCTATCATACTTTTGTACTCACTTTACTCTTTATTTTGTATAAGACATTGCCCTTAATCACTATATCACCAAAAATTTAGAACTCAATTTCGATACAAATCAAACATGGCTGTCCTGCTATATCTCCCTTGAAATCCATCTAAATTCAGTTAAATATAGTAATCTGACACTCTCTTAATGACCCGTAAGCCGTTATAAAGAAACTGCGCTACTCCTTGTAAAAGTAAGTCTCAAGAATCTAGCTTGCCTTCTTTTTTGAGTGACTGAATGATTCGATCGAGTGAACCAAGAAACTGAGATCTTGCTTTTTTGTCCATAGGAGCCGGGCCCCCTTTTGCTTCTCCAGTTTGCCTCAGTGTCTCCATAAGCTCCCTATTTGAAACCGCTATACCAATATTATCTTCTGTAAATTCGTTACCTTTGGGCCCAAGAACTCTTACTGATTTTTTAACACATCGATCAGCTAATAAAATGTCACTTGTTATTACTATGTCACCCTCTTCAGAATTTTCTACAATCCAGTCGTCGGCGGCATCAAATCCTCCATCTACAACAATTAACTCCAATAAAGGGTTCAGTGGTAGATTCATATATTGATTCGATACTAGAATGACAGATAAATTGTAACGTTCAGCCACACGGTAAACTTCTTTTTTAACAGGACACGCGTCAGCATCGATATAAATTTTAGTCATAGAAATTCACTTTCCGAGAAATTCAGGATAAAAAATTCTAACTGCAGATCTTTAAGGCTGCAACCCGATGTGCGATTTAAAAAGGTTATCAAACTATGTCGAGAGAACAAATAAGAGTTAACGTTCGTCAAGCACATCAAAGTGATTACGAGAGCTGGGCCACCTTAAGGAGTCAATTGTGGCCCTCCCTTTCTAAAGACGAACATTTACAAGAACTAATAGACCTTGAAGGTGAATATTATAAAGGCTGGATTGCCTCATACGAAGATCAGGATATTGGATTCATTGAATCCTCCGTTAGAGCTTTTGCCAATGGATGTGATCATCGCCCCGTCGTTTTTCTAGAAGGTATATGGGTTCATCTAATGCACCAAGATAAAGGGGTTGGCCACTCCTTACTTTTAAATCTCGAAAAATGGGCGACAGAAAATGGGTTTAAAGAAATTGGCTCAGATACAGAACTAGAAAACCTTAAGTCTCAAAAGGCTCATATTAAATGGGGCTTTCAAGAGACTGAACGTGTCGTCTACTATCGGAAAAAGCTGTAAATTAGGAATATTCGTAATGAAAATAGAACGAGTAACAATTGAAAACTTGGCCGATGCTCAAAACTTTTATTCTTCAGTGGGCTACTATTCTGAAATACAACCAGACGATATCGTTTTCAGCGCCAAGGATGACGACAAAATTATTGGTATTGTGAGGATTGCACCTGAGGAGGGAGCTCTTGTCCTTCGAGGAATGATGATTGCGGAATCACATCAAAGAAAAGGCATTGGTACCATGATGATCAAAAGATTGGAGCAATCCATAGGGGAACAAGATTGCTTTTGTATCCCACATGACTGGCTCGAAGGGTTTTATGGACAAATTGGTTTTAAGAAAATCGAAGACGGCCTCGCCCCTTCTCACCTACAAGAAAGAATTAAAGAGAACAGACAAAAGTATCCTCACTTGATTATGATGAAAAGATCTGTCTGAATAGAAATCAATTCTGGTGGGGTACCAAAGGAACCCACGCCACTTTCTAAACTCCTGGAGGCCTAATGCACAAAGGTTCATGTATATGCGGCAAAATAAAACTTGAAGTCAAAGGTGATCTAAAACCCCTCCATGCCTGCCATTGCTCGATCTGCAGAAAAGGCTCTGGTCATATTGGAGCTGGAACTGATGTACCGCGAGAAAACCTAAGAATATATGGTGAAGAAAATATCACTTGGTTCAAAAGTTCCGATTGGGCTCGACGAGGATTTTGTAAACACTGTGGAGCCAATCTATTTTTTGACCCTATTGATAAAGAGAAGGTTTCATGGATCGGCGTATCAATGGGGGCTTTTGACGGTGCAACCAATGTCAAAATACAAGAACATATCTTCGTTAAAGATAAGGGTGACTACTACGATCTTACGGATGGGTTACCTAGAAACACTGTCTATCCGGGTCATAAAGATAACGAAGTTATTTGATCGGTTAAGCTGACTAATACCCAAATCCGTACCTTCATCCCTACGAAATGGCTTGTCAGCCTCACAAGACCGTTCTTTAATGGAAAAACCAAAAAAAGGATTTTTTATGAAAACTATGTCATGTGACCTATGTGAATCTGAGTTCTCCGCCGAGACTTTCGAGGAATGGTTCAATCAAATGAAAGAACACTACATGTCTGATCATGCGGACTTTATGAAAGAGGCACAGAATAAATCAAAAGAAGAGGGCATGAAGTGGATGGCCGATATGAAGGCAAAGTTTGAGTCTCTTTAGGTTGGAGGAATAATGGAAATTTCAATTCAAACAAAAGTAAATGCACCCATTGAAAAAGTTTGGTCTGCTTGGATCACCCCAGAAGATGTTCAAAATTGGAACTTTGCTTCTGACGACTGGGTTTGCCCCAAGGCGCAAAACAATTTTGCAGTGGGAGAGAGATTCAGCTATCGAATGGAAGCTAAGGACGGATCCATGGGTTTTGATTTTGAAGGTACCTACACATCAATTACTGAGCACCAACTGATCGAATATAAACTCGATGATGATCGTAAGGTAAAAATCACATTTGAAAAATCAAATGATGGCACTCTCGTCGTCGAGACCTTTGATGCAGAAGACGAAAATTCTGCAGAAATGCAGAGACAAGGCTGGCAAAATATCCTCGATAATTTCAAAAAGCATGTTGAAAAAATTTGAAATCACTATGAAGTATAAAACCGTTACCGAATACATTGAGACTCAACCTGAAAATAATCAAAAAATCTTAAGGGAGTTACGAATCCTCTTAAAAAAGGCGTACCCAAAAGGCGTGGAAAGTATAAGTTATAATGTACCTGCACTTTCTCTAAAAGATGATGGAAAACGAGACTCACAGGTCATGTATGCCGGTTTCAAAAAGCACATCGGTTTCTATCCCTTCCCGACTACAATCGAACACTTCAAGAAGGAGCTCATAGACTACAAAACGGCAAAGGGCTCAATACAGTTTCCTGTCGACAAACCACTTCCCAAAAAGCTCATAACTAAGATGGTCAAATTTAGGGTTAAAGAACTACAGAAATCGAATTCAGACAAACGAAGTACTACTTCGAAAGTAGATATATTTATTAAAAATTCAAAACGCTGGAAACAAGAAATAGAGGCTCTCAGAAATATTTTGCTTAAAACAAAATTAGAAGAAGAGTTTAAGTGGTCAAAGCCTTGCTACAGCTTTGAGGGAAGTAACATTGCCATAATTCAACCTTTTAAGTCTTGTTTGGGATTCATGTTTTTTAAAGGGTCGTTACTGAAGGACCCTAAGAAGTTACTAGTTGATAATGGACCCAACTCTCAAGCGGCCAGACGACTCGAATTTGAGTCCCTTTCTGAAATCAACAAACAAGCCCCCATTCTAAGAGCTTATATTAAAGAAGCCATTTCCATCGCAATATCTGGTGATAAGGTTAAATTCAAGAAAAAGCCCGAGCCAATGCCAAAAGAGATGAAGGACTATTTTAAAAAGAAACCTAAAGTAAAAAAAGCATTCGAGGCCCTTACTCCAGGCCGCCAGCGCGGTTACATACTTCACGTTTCGAGCGCTAAACAATCCGCAACTAGGCAGTCACGAATCGAAAAATGTACCGATAAAATCCTTTCAGGAAAAGGAATCAGTGATCGATAAGAAAAATCCTATAGTACATTTAAAAACAAGAAGGACTTAAATTCTATGTCAGAAAGTAAACTACCGGTTGCCTTTGTTTCCCATGGGGGTGGGCCGTGGCCAATCCTTTCACTTGATGGCTTTAACGAGCCCGAGAGACTGAGTTTATATAATTACATGAAAAGCATTAGCCAAACTCCAAAGATGCAACCTAAAGCGCTCCTTGTTATTTCAGCCCATTGGGAAGAGTCAAAATTTACCATTAACACAAATCCCAATCCCGAATTACTATACGACTACTATGGATTCCCTCCCAAGGCCTATGACTTTGATTGGCCGGTAAAAAATGATCTTTCAGTCGTTAACGAAGTTAAAATGGCTCTTAATATTGCTGGTATCGGGTTTAATGAAGACGATCAACGAGACTATGACCATGGGATTTTTATTCCATTGATGCCTGCTTATCCAGACGCTGCAATACCTGTTATACAAATCTCGTTAAATGCTAACCTGAGCCCAGAGGATCATTTCAATTTTGGGTCAGCCATGGCACCTTTAAGAGAAAAAGGCATCTTCATAATTGGTAGTGGAAATTCCTATCACAACGTGCGAAGTATGTTCAAACCTTCCCCAAAAGCAATCAGTGCTTCTAAAGAATTTGACGAGTGGCTGAAGGCGACATTGAGGTTAAATGCAGATGAACGCAAAAAAGCAATTTTAAACTGGGAAAATGCGCCGGGAGCTAGGGAATGCCACCCGAGAGAAGAGCACCTTATTCCATTAATGGTTATTATGGGAGCTGCTAAAAATGACGCCGCCAAAATAAGTTGGACTGGAACCATAAATGGCACTTCAAATACGGCATTTCATTTTGAAGGCTGATTCTATGACTAGCGTGAGGAATTACTGGCTGACATAAAACTCTAAACTGAGTATAAATGTGACTATGGCCCTAGACATCGAAATAATAGACTACTCCCCCGAGTTAAAAGAGAAATTCTATACTATAAACCAAGAATGGATTAACTCCATGTTTGTCATGGAGCCCGCTGATGAGCGAGCGCTCCTAAACCCGCAAAAAGAAATCATTGATCCTGGTGGGTATATTTGGTTTGCCCGCCATAAAGAGTTAGGTGTCGTAGGAACCTGTGCACTTATGAAAAAAGGCGACACAATGTATGAGCTAACTAAGATGGGTGTTCTTGAAAAGGCTCGAGGACTAAAAATCGGTGAAAAACTCTTAAAACATGTTATCGATTTTGTTCGAGGCAATAAACTTGAATGCTATTTACTAACCAACGCTGATTGCAAAGCTGCTATTCATCTGTATGAGAAAAATGGCTTTGCACATGACGACATAATAAAAAAAACCTACGGTGCCAGTTACGATCGATGCAATGTCGCCATGCGATTAAAATAGATTCCTTTAAAAATATTAGACGAAAAACCTCCCAGAAAGCCCATCATGACCGCTAACAAAAAATACTTCCCTCTTTTGCCCCACGGATCTCTAAATGAAGTCCTCCCAAATATTTTCACAGTAACCGGGACGATGAAATTATTTGGTCTATTCCAGTACTCTCGCGTTATGACGATAATTAAAAATGGGAGCGATCTTGCACTACTTCATCCTGTAAGAGTCGATGAGAGCCTCCTTAGTGAAGTCAGTAAACTTGGTAAAATTAAGTACCTTTTAAAAATTGGACAACTTCATAATGTAGACGTTTCATTTTATATGGATCAGTTTTCGCCTCAACTTTGGGCGAATAAGGACGATCCTTCAATTAAAGAACATCGTGTTGCTGGTTATTTTGACGACTTCGAAACCCTTCCCTTTGTAGATGCTAGAGTCAAGGTCATTGAAGGTTCTAAAATTAAAGAGTCGATTTTGGTTACAAACTCCGACAAAGGCTGTCTCCATTCCTGTGACGCATTTGTTAACATGGGGGTCGATGCAAATCACAATTGGTTGACGGCAACTCTTAGTAAGTTTTTGCCTGATCCTACCTACATAGGACCAAACTGGGTTAAGGTAGCCAAACCGCCCGAATCTTCGATGCGAGAACTGCTGAATTTTGAATTCGAAAATTTCGTTCCCGCCCATGGCGCACCCATTATTGGAAATGCCAAAGAAAAACTGAGTAAGTATGTCGAGGCCTACTATTCGTAGATGAACTAGTTTGGTTGAGTGCATCCGCCACTATTAAGTCGAAATTTTTTCCTCTGTCTTGAGGAAAATATGGACAATTTCGACCCATTCAAATGTATTTTCTTGATACAGGGATCTTTTTGACCAGGAATTTAACAGTTTTTCTAACTTTCAAAAAGTATGAATTTTATAGCTATTCTATAGCCTTAGAAGAATGAATCTTCCGTTTTGATAATTTGTTCTGGAAGTTGAAAGAAAGTGTAAAACTCTTGGCAATGAAAGATTGGTTAACGAAAAAATTTTTCCCAAAATTCACAAAAAATTGCCTAGGCTTAAGTCTGTAGAGAAACAAGAATTCTAAAATTCAGAAATCGGTACGTTGTTGGGAGAAAAAATATGATTCAATGGAATCAATCCAGTTTTATTCGCTTTATCATTGCCAGTCTAACAGGCTTCCTTTTAGCCGCATGTAATGGTTCACAAGAACAGTCTACCAGTTCAACAAGTCCCGACACTGATAAAATCAAAGATGAAATCGCAGCCCCTTTCAATATGAATCAATACAAAATTAACCAAATCGTATGTGACCCCATGTCTGAACACAACGAAAACGAAGACCCAAAACTGGGTGTTCGCGCGCAACTCTACTGGTTAGCAGCCGGAGATCGCTACTACGATGTGAATGAGTATATTGAATTCGGAATCGAAGCCGAAGAAGATCTCTTCTTTTCAAGTGTCAATGTACCAACACGTCGCTTTGAAATAGGCTTTCCAAAAGAAACCGGTGACCTGATTCAAAATGACCTCGGTGAGGACCTTATTGAATACTTCGCTCTGCGCTTTGATGGAGAGATTCAGCTTTCTTCTGAAGACGAAGAAGGTTGGTATGAGCTTGGTATACTTTCTGACGATGGAACGATCCTAAAACTTAATCTCGATGAAGAACTCGGATTACAAACAGTAATCGATAATAACGGTGACCACCCCACCCGGTTTGGTTGTAGTGATCAAGCTCTTATCAACTTAAGCCAGGGTCAGAAAATTCCTTTTGTATTAGACTACTATCAGGGGCCGCGTAATCACATATCGAATATGCTCTTGTGGAGAAAAGTCGATGTAGGCCATAGCGCCGGCAACGACCCCCTCTGTGGTGTACAAGGAAACCACAAATACTTTGATCCCGACAATAATTCCGACCCCAAGCAGGGATATTTAGACCTACAAGCTCGCGGTTGGAAACCATTGGAGTCTGGAAACTTTGCCATCAAAGAGGATGATAGTCACAATCCATGTAATCAGGGTGTCGCTCCGATCATCAGCAATTTTAAGGTCGAAGAAGATCTCGACTACGGGATCAATGTCTCTTGGGAAACAGATATCTACGCCACCTCCCAGGTGCGAATCGTAAATCAGAACACTGGTGAAGAAACTATTACTGATTCGGACAACGTCCTAAGAAAAGTCCACTTTGTTCGAATTTTTCCTGAACAGAACGTGCCTTTGATCATTCAGGCAGTTTCTGTATCAGAATCACTTGGTAAGGCGATCTCTGAGCCAATCACAATTGTATGGGAGTAAACTAGAAATTTTATAGACATTCGTAAGGGACCCGATATAGGGTACCTAACATGTCTAAATATCAAATTTACCACAATCCAAGATGCAGTAAGAGCCGACAAACTCTAGAACTTCTCGAGTCTGAGGGTATTAAACCGGAAATCATCGATTACCTTAAAGACCCTCTCAGTGAAGCGGAAGTTTTAGCGCTTCTAGGGAAGCTCAACTCTAATCCTCAGTCATTGGTTCGAACAAAAGAAGATGTTTTTAAAGAGAATAATTTCGACATCGATACGACAGAAGCCATCGCTAAAGTGATCGCAAAGCACCCTCAGCTTATGGAGCGACCCGTTGTCGTCAAGGGTGACCAAGCGGTATTAGGACGCCCCCCGGAAAATATTAAAAGTCTCTTTTAACAATGAGCCGAAAAAAATACGCAAAATTAGAAAAATACAGTTTTCGAGGAACAATCTGGAAAAGCAGAGGACTTGGCGGGTGGCATTTTGTCACCTTACCGAAGTCCGTATCTGTAAAGATTCGCAAAAACCATGGCCGTGATGAAGAGGGCTGGGGGAGACTTAAAGCGACCGCGGTCATCAATGAAACCGAATGGACAACCGCAATTTGGTTTGATACCAAGGCAGAAAGCTATCTCCTACCTGTTAAGACATCTGTTCGAAAAGCAGAATCTCTCGCGATAGATTCCAAAATCAGCGGCACCCTGATTTTGACCAAAGAAAATTCTAGCTGGTAAGATTAAGTAAACCACTTCTTATGTTCAATGATCATACAATGATTGGATACGACTTTAATTCCGGCGGCTTCAGCTCTCTTTTCGGCCTCTTCATTTTCGATACCTAATTGCAGCCACATCACTTCAACTCCGCCCACTTCTAAGATCTCATCGACAAGACCTGGAATATTATTGGACGCCCTAAAAACATTCACAAACTTTCGATAAGCCTCTGGCACTTCTTTTAAACTCTTATAAATTTGAAAGCCATTTTCACTATGAGGTTTCGGGTAAACTCCCACCATCTCCCAAGAATGTTCGCGCATGTAGGCCGGAACGTAATGACTGGCCTTATTTTCATCAGGACTCAACCCATAGACCGTGTACTGTTTATACTGTTCCATTAAGCTTTTTATCTCACTATCAGCAACGTTCACGATGACCTCTTCTGAATCAAATACTAATATGGTATTCATATCGACATCAATATTGCTTGTCAAAACCAAGAAGATCCCTCCATTGCTGAAGCTCAAAGAAAGCTAATTGCGCACGCTCAGGGCTGAAAACCTCTATTTACTTGATCATTTCATTCATTCCCATCTACAATCCAGTCAAATCAAAGGAGAACTCTTGAAAAGAATTACCTTTATAAAAATCCATCTCTACCTCTCCGGTGTCGCCATCGTTTTTATGGGCTTAATGGCTACCTCCGGAGCCCTTCACCTTTTAGCTGGCAACGAAGATGTAGAATCTAAGAACGTGAAGACTATAACCCTAGAATCAGATATGGATAAGGACCAGCTGACCACTCTTTTTGAGAACGAATTAAAAAGCATCGATGAGAACTATAGTTTTGACTACATTAAAGGAAGTAATAAATCTCTTACAGCCCGACCGACTTCGCGAACCTACTACACAATTAAAGTTCAAGAAAACCAAGCTCTCATTGAAAAACATATTCCATCGATTCGATTGAGTCTTATGGAACTCCATAAGGGTCATGGTCCACGGACCTCTCGCCCGATACTTGGCATACTTGGTTTGATTGTTATTGGCGCAGTTCTTAGTGGCCTATGGTTGGGCTGGAGTTCCCCTCAATTTCGCAAAATAACAATTGCAACAGGGATCAGTGGTGCACTTATCTACTTTGGCCTTTTTCTTCTTTGAGTTCATCGTCCGTGAAGCCAAAGAGAATGGGTGAAAACCTGGATAAAGTTGAAATCAAATCAAAAAGTCAGCTGCGAAAGTGGCTTGCTAGTAATCACACTTCTGATAAAAGCTACTGGCTGATTTCATATAAGAAATCTCATACTGACTTTTATGTAAGCTGGGGCGATTTGGTCGATCAACTTTTGTGCTTTGGCTGGATTGATAGTGTGATAAACAAAGTTGATGAACATCGAACGATGCGCCTGATTTCAAAGAGAAAAGCGGGGAGCATATGGTCCCTAGTTAATAAAAATAAGGTCTCTCAACTCATCAAAGAGGGTCAAATGACTCCCGCTGGATTAAAAGTTATTGAGCGAGCAAAAGAAGATGGTAGCTGGAACTTTTTAGACGAAATTGACCAACTCATTATTCCGAGGGACTTAATGTCTGAACTCAAACTCTATCCCCATGCCCTTAGCTATTTCGAAGAATTTCCAAAAAGCATAAAACGGGGCATACTCTACTGGATAAAGTCCGCTAGAAAACCAGAAACTCGCGAAAGTCGAATTATTGAAACGGCCCTATTAGCTAGCGAAAATATTAGGGCTAATAGCAATTAAATTCCTTTAAAAAGTCTAAGTTTTATTTAAAATCATAGGTATCGTACTTTTTGAGGAGCAACATGGATTGGCAGGTTTTTACGACGACATTCACCATGATATTTATAGCCGAAATGGGCGATAAAACTCAGTTTGCGGCTCTAGCGGCATCGGCAGGGTCTAAATCGACATTCTCGGTTCTACTCGCTGTCGTATTAGCCTTGTCTATTGCTGGTATTCTTGGAGTTGTTGCCGGAAAGTACCTTGGGGAATTCTTGAACCCACAATATATTAAATGGGTCAGCGGAACTCTATTCATTGGCATCGGCCTTTGGATATTAATAGGAAAGTAACTATCTACCTGGCAAAGTATAAGATGCGGTTGCCTGGGCTACCGGCTCTTCTTTGCCCTCTGAAAAGAGTTCAACTTGCCCTACTACCAGTGTCTTGCCCATCTTTAGAAGTTTGCAACGAGCAATTAAGTCCTTATCTCCCTCTGGCTTTCTGAGAAAATTGATCGTGAGCTGAATTGTCACGGCACCGTAGTTGCCAGTTTCCCCTAAAATAGCCACATAGATTGCAGCGTCAGCTAGGGTCATCATCGTGGGGCCCGATACCGTGTTCCCGGGTCTATGGTCGCTCGCTTTTACTTTTTTGCGAACAATCGAACTCTCCCCTCCTGTGTGTTCAACGACCAGATTATTTTGCGGAAACTCGTCATCTAAGAATTTTTGAATATTCTCTATCATAGGCGGCCTTTTTAAACTCTCCCAAAAATCCAATGTTCGGGAGATATAATACCAGATTATCTATTTGAACTCAGTCTAAGGCATGGTAGAAAATGAGGCTATTAGAAAAACCAACTCTTCAAAGGGGAAGGCAAATAAATGAGACTATTTTATAAACTACTTTTACTCGCCTTTTCACTACTACATTTTGCTTCCTGCATCACTGAATCTGACTCAGGACCTAATGAACCCTTTGAAGAGTTTCAGAATTCATCTCTCAATGGAATTTGGGTCGATGAAAATCTCTATACGTGTATGTTTCCATCAAAACAGAAACTCGATTGTGATCGCCTCGCTCTTAACGAGTGGAGTCCAAGTTTAACAAGACGTCAAATAGACCCATACAACTATATCATTCAGAACAAAGTCGTTGTTAAAACACATGAAAACGGAAGAGAATTTAAAGCCTATACGCTGGACAATAATGGCTTTTCTAAGCCTCGGCAGATTAGTAATCGAGACTCGTCTGGTCAATATTGGATTCAACGCAAGAATCAATTCGAATTACCTGCCCAATCCAATACCCTGCTGTTTCATCATCTAGAAACTGAGAAACTCCCAGAAAAAGACCTTATAAACATAGAATATAAAGTTGTTAAAACTCGGCATTTCAAGAAAGTAACCGAAGATGAATTTAAAGTCATAGAGGCTTTCTATAGAGACATGTCTGTCAATGGTCCCTTTAGTCCTCATAATAAACATCGCGAAAAAGAAATCATTAAAAAACAAGCCGATTTACTTCAAGAAATCATTCCTCAAGACAGCGATAGTCCGCATACGATTGCGAGTGAGTACTCTGGAGGTGGCTTTCCTCTTAGGTTTAGTGAAGAACTCGTCGATGCCTGGAGTAGAAGAGAAGATAACTCTCGTCACTTGCATCTCTACCAAGGTAAAATTTCCTTTGATCTCATTTATCTTTATGGGGTTCCTATTTGTGTAATGTTTCCAGAAGGTGGTCCCCTTTCTTCTGATCAAGAATACATAGCCGAAATGGATTCTATTTTTGAACGGGACAGCGTTGCCACCTTTTACGTTTACGCAAATGTCCCCTCAAACCACCCTAGTTGGAGAAAACTAGCACTCCGACTGTACTGTAAAAAGTCCTATAGTAATGATCTGATACTTTTTTCCGATTTAGAGTATAGTCTCAGGGGTTTAATCTCGATCAGCCAAGAACACATTCACTAATCCAATACGGAGAACATTAATGAGAGTCCTTTTGCTCGGAGCTACCGGCCTCGTCGGAAGCAAAGTTTTAGATTTACTTTTGCAGGATCCTCAAGTGAGTAAGGTCAATGTTCTATCGAGAAGACCTACCGGCAATGTAGATCCGAAGCTCGAAGAGTTTCTTGGCTCCCTTCACGAAATGAACAATTCACCTGAAGCCTTTGCCGTTGATGCCGTTCTTTGTTGCCTAGGTACGACTATAAAAAAAGCCGGGAGCCAAGATAAATTCAAACTCGTCGACTACGAATTCCCCTTGCAAGCAGCTCAAATCGCAAAAGAAAAGGGAATTGAAAAGTTCGCAGTTATAACGGCACTTGGCTCTAACGCCGATTCAAAAATATTTTATAACAAAGTAAAGGGCGAACTCGAACGAGACCTTATTCAACTGGGACTGAAAAATCTATTTATTATTCGCCCATCTATTATTGTTGGAGAGCGAAAAGAAAGTCGCCCCGGTGAAGCGATCGGTATAGTCGCAGCAAAAATCCTTAGCCCCCTTTTTATTGGCCCTCTTAAAAAGTATGGCGGCTCAAAAGTGAGTGATATTGCCCACTTAATGATTTCCCTGGTGAAGGGCGATCACTTTGCGAGCTCCATTGAATTTGCGAACTTCTCCTAAAATTTGCTGCTTTTGACCACCAATTCGGTACTTCGAGACTGCAAAGTATGCTATGAAATCAAAAAAAGGGAGAAACTATGAAACTCTTGATTTCACTTATTTCTATTCTATTTATCGGAGCGGCTTGTGCCCATAAAAAGGAAATGAAGGTTAATACCAGCGAAACAACCCCTGGAACTACTGTCAATTGGGGAGGTAAACCTCTTAAGCTCCATCAAGGCAAAATAGCTATAGGAGATGATCTCAATGCATTGGCACAAAAGACCGACGTTAAGTTCCCTTTCAATAACAAGGTCACGGTCATCAGCATTGTACCTTCAATAGATACCGTGGTCTGTGAGGAACAAACACACATCCTTGGAGAAACAAAGAAGCTCAAGCCAGGGATTGACCGCATCGTTCTCAGTCGTGACCTACCAATGGCTCAAAAGCGATTTGCCAAAGAAGCAAAGCTCGAAAACCTCTCTTATGTTTCAGATTATAAAACAGCTTCCTTCGGAAAGACCACGGGACTCCTCGTTGAAAAAAGTGCCCTTCTCGCCCGTGGAGTTATCGTCGTCGATGAAAAAGGCAAAGTTTCTTACATGCAGATTGTTTCTGAGTTATCTGAACTCCCTGACATGGACAAGGCATTTGAGTTTGCCAATAAACTCTCAACGAAAAACTAGAAAAAATCTTCTACTCTGATGAAATATAGTGAAACTAAGAAAATCGTAAGTAGGCTTCTACAGTTTGTTAAGCCTGAAAAAAAGCTCCTCATCTGGGGAACTCTTTTTTTGGGACTTGGATCCGCAGCATCACTGATTTTCCCACAAATGGTACGCATCATGGTGGACGAGGCTGTCGAAAACAAATCGACTGAACTGGTGAACCGTCTTGGTCTCTATATGGTGGCTATCTTAGTTGTCTCGTCCATAGCCGTTGCTCTTCGCTATTACCTTTTTACTCTTGCTGGCGAACGAATCGTCAGACACATTAGGAAGTCACTTTTTGAACGAATGCTCGCCCAAGAAATTGGGTTCTTTGATGATCAAATGACTGGCGACCTCTTAAGTCGCCTCAACACGGATGCAGCACTTTTGCAAAATACATTAAGTGTGAATATCTCAATGGCCCTTCGCAATTTTACAGCAGCGACGGGTGGTTTTATTTTGCTTTTTTATACTTCTCCATCGCTGACCATTGCGATGCTGGCAGCTCTTCCGCCAGCGGCGTTCATGGCGGCTCGTTTTGGCAAGAAAGTTCGAAGTCAGTCTCAGGCCGTGCAAGAGGCACTGGGTAATTCCAGCGCCGTTGCCGACGAGTCTATTTCAAATATTCGCACAGTGAGAGCTTTTGCCGCCGAAACGACTGAACACCACCGATTTCAAAAAGCCCTCGATACAGCACTCGAAAAAGCCAGACAAAAGATCCGCACCATTGCCGAGTTTTCTGGGACTCTTTCGGTCCTTGGCCTTACGGCAATTGCCGCCATTCTCTGGTACGGAGCTCACTTGGTCATCAGCGGTGAACTCACCATGGGAACTCTTTCGGCATATATTCTCTATACAATGACAGTGGCTGTATCAGTGGCTACCCTTGGTGGCCTATGGACAGATTTTATGTCGGCCATCGGTGCTGCCAGTCGTATCTTTCAAATTATAGACAATGAACCAAGTATAAAGAATACCGGCGGAGACACACTTCAAAATTTAAAAGGCGACATCGATCTAGAAAACATTCAGTTTTCATACCCCACACGACCCGATGTTGAAGTTTTTAAAAATCTCAACCTTTCTATTGAGGCTGGTGAGGTCGTCGCTTTGGTTGGTCCCTCTGGAAGTGGTAAATCGACAATCGCCGCCCTCATTCAACGTTTCTACGATCCAACCAAAGGGAAGGTATCTCTCGATGGCAGGGACTTGCACGAGCTTGATCCCAGTTGGCTCCGCGGACAAATCGGAACTGTCTCCCAAGAGCCAGTATTGATGTCGACTTCGATTAGGGAAAATATTGCTTATGGCAACCCTGAAGCTACGGACGAACAAATTAGACAAGCCGCCGCTTCGGCCAATGCACTTAGTTTTATAGAAAAATTTCCGGAGTCTTTCGAAACTAAAGTTGGGGAGCGCGGAGTTCAGCTCTCTGGAGGACAGAAACAACGGATTGCAATTGCTCGAGCGACTTTAAAAGATCCGCGTATTTTAATTCTTGATGAAGCGACTAGCGCATTAGATGCCGAGAGCGAACATCTAGTTCAAGAAGCACTGCAGATACTCATGCAAGGGCGAACTGTTATTATCATTGCTCACCGACTGTCCACCGTTCGTGAAGCGAATCGCGTCATCTTATTGGACCAAGGTGAAATTAAGCAACAAGGAACCCACGAAGAACTCGTGGCAGACACGACGGGACCTTATTACCAGTTGGTACAAAAGCAAATTTAGTTGGGGAATTTTATGATCACACTCATCGTTGGATCCACCGGAGCGGGCAAAACGACTTATTCTCGAAAATTGGCTAAAGAACTCCCAGCCGTCGTTTACTCCATTGATAATTGGATGAAGTCCATGTTTGGTGACGATATGCCCGAAGAACCAAAACCAGAATGGTTTCATGAAAACCACGAATGGTATGTGGCGCGGATCAAACGCTGCGAGGCCCAGATAAAAGATCTCAGCAAAAACAGGGCGCAAATCTCTCAGCAAAGTATTTTAGATCTCGGTTTTTCTACAAAAGATCACAGAGAAGACTTCATTAACTTTTTTTCTAAAGAAAACATTCCCGTCACAATACACTACCTCGATATCGACAAAGGCGAACGAAAGCGCCGAGTAGAATCTCGAAATCGAGAAAAGGGCGACACTTATGTCATGGAAGTTGATGACTCACTCTTCGATTTTATGGAGGGTATCTTTGAGCCACCCAGTGACAGCGAGGGCGCACCAGTAAAGGTGCTTAAACAAAGCGGAAACTAATTAGAATCCCTAGTTTTCAATATGAGCGGAAAAAGCCTCTACATGTTTCTTTAAGAACTGGATAGTCCCATCGTCAATGAGTCGACCGTCCTTTATTTTGTCGTAGGCTTTTCCAACCATCACCTCAGGTTTATTTAAAAAGTCGATATTTAGAAAAACGCCGACCTGGCGCAAATGATACTGCATTCTTGCGGTACCAATAGCTCCGGGACTCGCTCCAATAATTGCAGCAGGCTTTCGATCGAAAGGTTTGTCATCATCCCTTGAAATCCAATCGAGAGCATTTTTTAAACCTCCAGGAATCGAGTAGTTATACTCTGGAGAGAAAAAAAGAATCCCATCTGCACTTGCGACCTTTCTTGCCAAAGCTGCAACCGAATTGGGTTGATCTTCGATATCTTGATTATATAAAGGAAGGTCTTTGATTTCTCCTTCAATCAATTCGAATTGATCGTTTGAAATCTCTTTATATTCATTAAACAGAACTCGATGAATTGAGTCCTTTCTTAAACTTCCAATAATCCCTACAATTTTTTTCACTTTATCTCTCCTACTTTAAGCCATTGGGACTTCAATAACTAAAACCTTAGACTCTTTTTTTGCCGAAACGGAAAATTTATTGGTATCCTCGAGTGAAAGAGCATCTCTACGCTGAAGCACAGTGCCTCCTACCTCAACTTCTCCCTCCAAAACAAAAATGTATGCACCATGACCATTCTCGCGTAAAGGATATTCTACAGACTTATCCCCATCCAAATCTGCGAGTGCGAAATAGGCTTGCTGATTAATCTTTACACCCTCTTCGCTCTTATCAAGCGGAGAGACCACCGTTTGAAACTGATTTCTTCGTTTTTCGATATCAAAACTTTTTTGATCGTACCTGGGGCTTATTCCCAGCTTTTCAGGCAAGACCCAAATTTGCAAAAAATTGACCTCTTCTTCTTTAGAATGGTTGTACTCCGAATGGGTGACTCCAGTTCCCGCTGACATCAACTGAACCTCGCCATTTCGAATAACAGTTTCATTACCCTGGCTATCCTTGTGCTCCAGTGCCCCACTCAGAGGAATTGACACAATTTCCATATCTCGATGGGGGTGGGTTCCGAAACCCATGCCGGGTGCAACTCGATCATCATTAATGACTCTCAGGAGTCCAAAACCCATACGTTCGGGGTTGTGATATGAGGCAAAACTAAACGTATGATGGGATTTCAGCCATCCATGGTCAGCAACCCCTCTTGTGTCTGCCCTATAGACTACAGTCTTCATATTTCCTCCTTTCGCCCACCAAGGGCGTAACAATAAGCCCCCAATAAAAGCAGATAATGATTGAATGAGCACACGTCTTCTCGTTGACTTCATAACTAATCTTACAAAATTTCTTAATATATTGATATTATTATATTACTATATACTTAATAGTTTTAAATTATCATTTAGAGGTGTGAATTGACCCTAGACCAACTTGAAATGTTTGAGGCAATTATTGAAGAAGGTAGCATGCAGAAGGCTGCAAAGAAGATTCACAAAAGTCAGCCAAGTCTCAGTGTTGGAATCAAAAAAATTGAGGAACACTATGGCATTAGACTCTTCTCAAGAGAGTCATACCGCCCCCAACTCACCAACGAAGGAGAGGTATTCTATCAAAATGCCCGACAAGTTCTTTTGGCCCATCGCAATCTACATAAGGTCGCCACAGAACTTGCCGGTAAAATAGAATCAAAAATAAAGATCGCAATTGATCCTATCGTCTTACTCAGTCGAATCGAGAAACCCCTCGAAATATTAAAATCACGAATGAATACGACCCAACTCATATTAATAGAAGAAGTTTTAGAGGGCCCTCTTAATGCTGTAGTCAACAACACTGTCCAGTTTGGGGTAGGTCACTGTCCTTCACAACGACATTCAGAGGTTCTTAAAAAGAAAATCTGTCAAATCGAGCTCATACCCGTCGTAAAAAAGAATATCGAATTTAAAAAAATACCAAATATTGTAGTCAGTAACGATCTCGAGTCAGAAAAGGCAAAAATACCTGCTATGCCTACTTGGTTTGTTTCAAGTCACTCGCGCAAGGAAGAGCTAATTCTCGGAGGATACGGGTGGGGACGGATGAGTCGATTCAGAGTCAAAGCCTTATCGAGTCAATTATCTCCAATAAAGTCGAGACATCATCAAAAAATTGTTCTAGATATCTATCTTATGGCCAACAAGAACGTTCCGTTCGGTGAGGTCGCAAGAGAAATTTGGAGTGCAAAGGATTCTAAGTGAAAAAGTACCTAACTGAGGTAGACTCAGGCTTAAGAAATCTACAAGGTGGTAAGCAACCTTCTATTTACTTGCCCGATAGTTACGTTGGCAGTGAGTACGATAATTTCAAATTCTATAATATTAGAGTTCCTAAAATTAGAGCCCTTTTAAAAAAGGGGTTTTCTTTTTCAAACGCTCCAATAGATGAGCAATGGACGATTTGGGATTATATTTGGAATAATTCGAAGATCTACGAACAGGCTCTTATAGCCCTTCATTTTGCCAATAAGCGCTCTCCTGAGGAACTTTATAAAAAGAGAAAATTACTACTGAAGTGGATAAAGCGAATCGACAATTGGGCCCTGTCGGATGAATTTAGTAACATCCTAGCGAAACTCTATGAGTTTAAACCAAAAGACCTTAAACCAACTCTCGAGAAATGGAACCGTTCAAAAAACCCCGGGGAGCGAAGAAACTCAATGGTGGGACTTTTCTATTACTCACGAATGCGCAAACGATATCCATCATACAAATTGGCGATTGGATTTATCGACCCGCACCTAGAGGATGAGCACTACTATGTGCAAAAAGCCGTCGGCTGGACTCTTCGCGAATGCTGGAATGTCTACCCCGAAAAGACCTATAAGTACCTAGAGCAACGGGCCCACCGTATACCCCCTGGAGGATGGACGGCCGCCACCGAAAAACTAAGCAAAATTGATAAAGCTAAATTAACTCAAATTCGAAAGGCTAAGAGAAAGTCTAATTGACTCAATGATTTCAATATACACAGAAAAACGTTCTAAAAAGAGTTAAGTAATAGCAAAACGCATATGCCTTCTCCGAGGTATTAATGTCGGAGGAAAAAACATTATTAAAATGGCTGATCTCAAATCCTGCTTTGAAAAAATTGGTTTTGAGAATGTGCAAACCTATATACAAAGCGGGAATGTAGTTTTTAATTCAAGTAAAGCTCCAGGTCCACTAACGAGCCTTATTGAAAAAACTCTACTCAAAAAGTTTAAATACAAAGAACCAGTCTTGGTACTCACAGAGAAAAAACTCGAATCCATCATCCAATCAGCTCCAAAGGGATTTGGTACGGATCTCGAAAAGTACCGTTGCGATGTCATTTACATTGTCAAAGACATCACAGCAAAAGCCTTCTCAAAAGTAATTTCCTGTAAAGCGGGTGTTGATAATATTCACGTTGGCAAAGATGCCATTTATTTTTCGCGTTTAAAAAGTCAGGCTTCCAAGAGCCACCTTTCTAAAATCGTCTCTAAACCTGAATATAAGTTGGTAACTGTGCGAAATTGGAATACAACAGTAAAGCTCAAAGCTCTCGTTGATGAATAGTCGGTTCTAAAATTTTCGACAAAGCACTGCTTTTTTAGTAGAGTGTAACCATGCAAGGTAATTATTTAAGTTTTGTAGCTCATACCCACAGTCTTTGCTGTACCGTCTTTATTGTTTTTCACAGCCTACTTATACTGTTTATGCTCGTTACCAGTACACTAGTTATGGTGAACCTATGATTGAAACCAAAAGACTTACTCTTAGGCAATGGAAAGAAAGCGATAAGGTTCCAAACTTTCAAATGAATTCAAACCCAGAGGTTATGAAGTTTTTCCCTAAGGCTCTTAGTCGTGAGGAGTCAGACCTTCTTGCAGATCGGATGAGGGCAAAGATCGATCAAAATGGTTTTGGCTTTTATGCGGTTGAAGAAAAGGAGAGCGGCCTTTTTGTTGGTACCATTGGCCTCAACTGCCCGGAGTACACAACTCACTTCACTCCTTGTACCGAAATCGGCTGGCGACTCGATAATAAGTTCTGGAAGAGAGGCTACGCAACCGAGGGTGCTGAAGCTGTTCTTAACTATGCATTCGATGAACTCAAGCTCGACGAAGTCGTTTCTTTCACTTCAAAACTAAACATACCCTCCATGTCTGTGATGGAGCGAATAGGTATGCTTCGAGTTGAGGGGGGAGATTTTGAACATCCAAATGTAGAGAAAGGACATCCCCTCAGCTGGCACGTTCTCTACTTAATTCAAAGCTCTTGAGTTTTGAAAACTCAGTTTGTTCTTAAAGTCGAAATGAACCTATTAACTCAAGGCATCAATCATCAAGGGTTCTCTTAAAAGGGCTCCTGGTTTATAGTTCATGGCAGCCCATCACCGGGAATGGGGATTGCAACCTATTGAGTAGAATGTACGAGTTAAGAGATTATCAAAAAACAGCAGTCAATAATACTCTGAATTACTTTAGAAAAACCAATGCTCCTGCGGTCATAGTTCTGCCGACAGGAGCTGGAAAAAGTTTGGTGATCGCAGAGCTTGCGCGAATCGCTAAAGGACGTGTTCTTGTTCTTGCCCACGTCAAAGAACTGGTCGAACAAAACCATCAAAAATACGAAAGTTATGGACTCGAAGCCGGAATCTATTCAGCGGGTCTCAGCAAAAAGGAATCCCATCAAAAAGTAATCTTTGGCAGCATTCAATCGGTAGCTCGAGCCAATGACGACTTTTTTAAAGACTTTACACTGGTCGTAATCGACGAATGTCACCGCGTTGGCTTAGAACAAGAAACCCAATACTCTCAAGTGATCAAAAAGCTCCAGGCCGACAACGAAGATATCTGCGTATTAGGCCTAACAGCCACTCCCTATCGAATGGGTCTAGGCTGGATTTTTAATTACAGTCACCGCGGAGTTGAAAGAACCAAAGAATCTCGTTTTTTTAAAAACTGTGTCTATGAACTGCCACTTGATTACATGATCAAGCACAAGTACCTCACCCCTCCTGTGAAGATTGAGATTCCGGTAACGAGTTATGATTTTTCAGAGCTCATGGAAAAGGGTTCGAAGTTCACAAATGCCGAAGTCGAGGAGGTTCTTCAATCACAACGAAGACTGACTCCATTGATCGTTAAGAATATTGTCGATATCGCAGAAAAGTATGATCGAAAAGGTATTATGATTTTTAGTAGTACGGTTAACCATGCTAAGGAAATCCTCGAATATCTACCTAAAGGTGAAGCGCAAATTATTCTCGGCGATACGGATGAAGCGAGTCGTGATCAAATCATCAATGACTTCAAAGATAAAAAGATTAAATATCTTGTAAATGTCAGCGTACTTACAACGGGTTTTGACGCGCCCCATGTGGATGTCATTGCCATATTAAGACCTACCGATTCGGTCAGCCTCTATCAACAAATCATTGGTCGCGGACTCCGTCTAGCCGAAGGAAAAAAGGACTGCCTGGTTCTTGATTATGCCGGCATTCCCCATGACATTTACGCTCCAGAAATTGGCGACAAAAAGCCTACTCCGAATTCAGTAAACGTACCGATCCCATGTCCCCAATGTGGGTTCGAAAATAATTTTTGGGGAAAGGTCGACGATGACGGAAATATCATCGAACACTACGGAAGAACTTGTCGCGGTGGAATCCAAGACCCAGAAACCATGCTTTTTAAGCCCTGTGGGTATCGCTTTCGCTTTAAAACCTGCCCGAGTTGCCAAACTCAAAACGATCTATCCGCCCGTGAATGCCAAAAATGTAAAGAAGTCTTGGTCGATGCCGACACAAAATTAAAACAAGCCAGACTCTCTAAAGGCGCACACATATTAAAGCCTGATTCAATTGAACTCGAAGAACGAATCGACAAACGAGGAAAAACCTATCTACAGGTTCGATATTACGACTTTGATGCCAAATATTTGGCAGAAAATCATTACTTTGAATCCGAATCCGATATCAAAAAATTCAACGTAAATTTTTTGAGGTCCCACATGAGAAGACCCGAATTCGAGCTTCCTATTGAATCGGTGTCCGATGCCATCCGATGTCAACCACTGTACCGAATGCCAGCCTTTTTGATAGCTCGTAAACAGGGCAAATTTTGGCGCATTACCGAAAAAATCTTCGCCGAGGAACTATAGGTAGTTGATACCTTAAAGATCCAATTAATCCCACTTTGATACGTAATAATGCTCGGACAATATGCCGATAAATTCTTGTATTTGCCGCAATAACTTCGAGGATTCATGGGTAACTCAAATCTCTCCCATTTAGCTATTTCATATACAGAAGATGGCTTCGATTCTCCCTGGGTCGAAGCCAAAATCGTCGATGGAATTTGCGAAGTCCGAGTCAAAAAAGAGCAAAGTCCAACGGTCGAAAATATAGAAAGTTTATCCCAAGCCTTTCGAAAAATTCACAAAGGGAAGAAACTTCCCCAACTTGCTAATGTTTCTGAAATAGGTACGGTATCGGCGGCGGCTCGAGACAAGTTCGCCCAAGATGATTACCTTTCGAATTTTTCTATAATGGCGATTATTGCTAGTAAACCACTCGCCGCTAGCATAGCCAACTTATACCTGAAATTTTCAAAACCTTCGGTCCCCGCTCGAGTCTTCCATAAAGAAGAACATGCACGAGCTTGGCTAAAAAAAGAAGTTCAATTTTTGAACAAAGAATCACAACCGGATGAACCATCAAAAGCAAAGCTAATAGCTCGCTATGAGCATGGGTCTGGCAATTTAGAAATTTATGACGATAAAGTGGCAAGAATAATTCAAGGGGAAAAGAGCATAGTCTATGATAAAGATATCGATTTTTGCATCAGTAAGATGAAAGAACATCTCGGGAGCGGTTTTAAACTATTTGTCGATGCTAGAAAAATGCTTTACATGACCACTGCTGCTAGAAAACGAATTCTTAACTTATCTGAACCGGATGGCTTACTACAAATTTCAGTACTTGTTAATTCGCGCATAGTGGCCGTGCTATCGTCATTAATGATGAAGATTTCAGATCATCAGCTTCCAATTCGAACCTTTTACTCCAAAGATCTTGCTTTAGATTGGTTGAGAGATCCTGAATCACGATTAAATGAACTCAATAATTCTAATCGAAAATTTCGCCTCAAACGAATGAGCGAGAACCTAAATGAGATCACATTTGCCCCGGGCACAATTCTTACTCGAAGAGTTCTTATTAATTTACTCCGCCAGTTTAATCATTCGAGAATTGACATTCGCAAGCCGCTCTTGATTGACGTTAGAAACATCCGCATGGTGACGCCAGGTGCTTTTGTTTTTGCAATTGGATTAAAATTTCCAGATATGTTGAGTAGAGCGACCATTGTTGCACGAAAGTCGAGTCTCCTCTACGGAATCGCTGCGCTTTTTAGGCGCCTTCAAATCAGTGGATTTGAAATCAAAACTTTTCATAGGCGAAGTCAGGCGAAAACCTGGTTAGAAGAATTCGATTACGAAAAATTTAAAGGACAGGAGCAACGGTACGGCAGTGAAAGATATCTTGGTCGACACCTCTTTAAACTCCTTGTGCGTTCCTTAGTCGGCTTGCCCCTTGTTTATGGCACCTATACTTTCATGCAAAACCCCACAGCCGATTATTCGCTCTACTACGTGGCGGCCTCTGCAATAATAACCCTTTTCCTTAGCTCAAGTCTGTTTTTAACGACCGAATTATTGTTCTGGATGGGGGCCTCCTTGGGAATACTCTCACTTGAAGTATTTCAAGTTTTTCTAGGAGTAAAAGGGCACACCCTCAATACGCATACTGTCTTCCATACGGTTTTGCCATTTTTAGCCTTTTTGACATCTGGTGGGTTCTTGTATTTCCATTCTAAAAAAGAAAAAGTTTTTTCTCCTTCAGACTTCAGACAAACCCATAGCATTTTATCGGCTCTCGAAAGTATCTCACGTTTCAATTTTAATGTTCAAGCTGATGACAGTTTAAAGGACACCGATCTCGATCTCATTTGTCGCACTCTCAATAGAGTTCAATCGGAAATTAAACTTGTATTTCAGGAGCTCGATAAATCGCAAAAACAAATTCAAGAGTCTGAAGAGCGAGTTGAAGTGATCGCCAATGCGCTACCGGTCGTCATCGCTAAAATAGATGCAAAAGGGCAGATTTTGTTTGCAAACACCGCATTTAGAAAGTTCGCTCCAAAAATTCCTGC
>JAUHWN010000094.1 GCA_030424665.1 Bdellovibrionia bacterium
AGACAAGAAGTGGAAAGACTGGGATCAAAAGAATCGAACGAATCCCGAGTACAATTGGAAGCAACACACGGGTCGCTCCTCTGGTAAAAAAGGCCATCGCGCCCATCACTAAAGAAATGTGGCCCGGGACGAGACCCAGGCCACTGGAGGGGGAGAATAATAACCTTGTTTTCTTACTCTTCTTCTTTGTCGTTCACACTCAAAGATGGTTTTTACGAGAGGGTCCATCGAGAGCTTAGAACAAATACTTTACGGTCACTCCACCATTGATATACTGAGTCTCTTCAAGGTCAACAGTCGTTGGTGTTCCAAGAATATCTACTTCCGCTTCAGTTTCAGCTGCAACGAGATAATTCGCTTCAAAGTCAATAGTCACCTGGTTGTTTACTTTGAACGAGTAGCCAAGGCCCCCACCGTAAGCAAGTGCATATTCGTCAACTTCAACTCCAACATTTTTCGAGTAGCGATTCACCATACCGGCCTTACCAGAAACAAAAAGTCCTTCTACTAAAAAGAGATCCGCAGAACCCATGGCAAATAGATCTGAGGCCTCTGAGTCAGCCGGCATACCTTCTGTATCCATCGGGTTATACATGACATGAAGCCCGAGATTGAGATTATTCATGGAGTAACCGAGCTTACCACCATAAGCAATGGCTGGATCGACATCGTCTTCTTGCATGGCCGAGTAAAGGCCTTGAGCGCCGACAAACAAGTTATTCGCCAAAGCTATGTGTGAAAATGTGAAAAAAGAAACTGCAAAAGTTAAACTTAAAAAGATTCGACTTAACATAAAGTCCTCCTTGGTTTTCAGTTCACAATCAGTTTCGACGAAATTTTGATTTGCAACCAGCATTTGGATCACGGACCATTCCAAACCTGGTAACCTCTTCTATTTATTGAATTCTTTAGCTTGAAATTTATTGAGACTGGCCTCGATTTGGCCTAATGGTACTCATTCTGGAACATTGGGAATATCAAAAGGATACACTCCCATGTAACTTCCCTTCCAAATATAGCAGGGCTTTTCACTCTCAGACTTACGAGAACATTCCCTCTCCGTCCCGATGCTCTTATATGAATTTATTTTGAGCCATCGTCCGATAAAAGCATCAATGTAACCGTGGAGTTTCCAAAAAATAGGATTGGCGTGGGCTGAAAGATTATCACCAAGGTCATCGCAAGTCTCTTTATAGATCCCGCGATCTTCAGGACACTTCCTCTCGACCACTGAATAGTCTTCAGAATATGTGGTGTGAAGCATGATGTGCAGAGCCTGAATATTAGCGCCCAATTCATTGAGGGTCCAAGTCTTTAAGCCCTCTTCCATCTTATCAATTTCGGCTCGAATCCATCGGTAGTTTCCGTGATTGATTTCGTTGGGAATAGGCCAATTTCTATTTAAGGGATCTTTTGGAACTTCTGACCACGGAGAAATGCATGCTTGCCCATTAAAAGAGAGTTCAAAATAGAGCATTTTAATCATTTGTCTGTGCATAAAAAAGAAACTCTCTCCCCAATGGGCCTCATTTCGCGCCAAATATTCGCTTTTAGTCTCCTTAGACAAGGCGTGCCCCATACTCTTAATCTTTTCAAATTCAATATCTGTAAGCATAATCCCTTCGTTGAAGGAATTATGCCAATAAAGATGCCAATAGCGATGGGACCAGCTCTTCAGCATGGGCATAACGCTCTCTAGCTGGCCCGTCGTCCATGTATCGCTGCAAGCTCTACAAATATTCCAGTCAGACTCCCCTTCAATCTCACAGACTCCTGCCTGCGTCTCGCCAACGACAGCAAAGGGGCTGTACAGCTCTAGAAACTGTTTAGGAAAACTCGACTCTTTATGGCTTTCAGAAAAAAGATTCAGTGAACCACAAACACTTTGGGCATGGACATAATGTGAGATTAATAAAAGAAAAATCAGTACTATTTTACGCAAGGTCAGTATCCTTAATCTACTTTTCGCTCGACTAGGGTTCTGCAATCTAAAGTCCAACTAGCGAGAAGGCGAATTACGTGGACATCGATGAGAGACGAGTAAGAATTTCTTCTTTACTGAGACTTGGATCTACTATTTGCCAGCAGAAAGCTCGGTGTAGGGTTTCTTGAATAGCTGGGCCTTTAGGGAGCTGCATGGCCTGGATGTCGTCAAAGCTCACAATTTTCTCGGGAAATCCTTGATCGCTATTTAGCACCGAAGACAATGCCTCCAGTAAATTCGAAAACCCCTTCAAGCCCCCCCATTGGGAATATCCGATTTCGTCAAGTAATGCGATCAACCGTCTCAAACTCTCATTAGCTGAAACGCTGGGGTACAGGCACTTTTCAAGGGCACTCACTTTGCATTTTAAGTCTAATTTTTCGCGTTCCCATTCGGGTAACTGCAAAAGTAAATTCCAAAGTTTAGACAATGTAGCCGCTTCAGTTTTAGAGAGTACCAGTTCCACCTTTAACCCTTCTAAAAAGTTCTCAAAAGAAAACTGACTTCGATCCCGAAACTGCAAATTTAAAAAAGGTAAAAAGAAGCGTACAAACAATTCTTCACTCTCTAAATTCGATAGACTCATTTTGCTCGGCAAGGTTTTTGAACTGACCCCTAATAATTCATCACGGTCCTCTTCCTTTAGCTTCTGAAGTTCTCTATGGAAACTTGGAACAATCCACGTAAATGCCTGCCAGGAATATAGAAGTCCCAAGGCTCCGTTAGCATCTTTAGCCATTAGCAACTTCAAAAACTCTTCTCTGATTCGTTCTTTAGAAACCTTTTCGACCTTTGGAAAACAAGCTCGAATTGCAATCTCCGTGCTTTCTTCGATTTCGAACCCCAGTTGCGCCTTAAAGCGAATACCACGAAGAACTCGCAAGTGATCTTCATTAAAACGCTCTTCTGCAAGCCCAATGGCCTTGATACGTTTTTTCTTTAGATCTCCCAATCCATCAACGTAGTCGATAATTTTATTTTCTTTGTAATCATAAAAAAGAGCATTGATTGTAAAGTCTCTGCGTTTTGCATCTTCCTTTTCAGAAGAAAAACTCACTTTTGAGGGATGCCTTCCATCTTTATAGGCTTCATCCATGCGAAACCGAGTTACCTCAATTTGATAACCTTTAAAGGGAATGATCATTACGCCAAAAGCTCTTCCAACATCGATTGCGTTTGGAAAAAGCTTCAGAACTTCATCAGGAGTCGCATCACTGGCAACATCAAAATCCTTAGCCTTTACTCCCAATAAAGCATCACGCACACAGCCCCCTGCTAGGAGGGCCTTAAATGAATTTTCGATTAATTTATCGCAAACAAAAGACAGTCCTTCCCACTGCTCGTGGGAAGTCATTTGAGAAATAAAATTCTGTTCTGGCTCAATAATAGAGCAATCTTTAGATTCCAAGAGATTTCAATAAATCGTTAATATCGTCTTGAGCCATAGCGTCGTCTCCAGTCCCCACTTGAACGCTAGCACGAGTGTTCTCATTAAAATGAGAATTGACCCATTTCAAACGGTCAAGGAAGGTCTCAGAAAGAAAGTCATTCCAACTTTTTCTTTCTTTACCAAGACTATCGACGACCGACTCCATTGTTTCAGTCGCATCCATTAATAAGGCTACGACTATATGAAAGAAGTCTTCATTCTTTTCAATCTGTGAGCCACGATAGCCAACCTTCTTACAGAGCTCGGCAAACTTCGCAATTCGATCGATTTCAACAGGATCGTCGACGGCCATTGAAACCGTTGTCGCTCCGCCCATAATTCGATCAACCACCTGTCCATATTTCTCCAACCCCTGGACCTTAGTGAAGTCTCCCTCGAGATCTTCCAAGATATTCATCAAGTCTGCAATCAGGGCCTTTGATTCGCTCTTAAAATCTTCTACAATTTCATCCATAAGAGAAATTCTACCACTCCGTGAAAGGATCTCCAAATGGATTACGTACCAATTAGAACAAGCACCCTTCGAGGAGATCAAAAAACCGGTTTTGATATCTACATTAAGATCGCTTCTAAGTATATTTTATACATTCGCGAAGGAGCATCATTTGAAGGAGCCCGTCTCAGTAAACTCAAAGAGAAGAAATTAAAGAAACTATACATTCTTAGTGATAAAGAAGAGAACTATAGAACCTACTTGTCGGCTAATATAGAAAGGGCATTTGACAGGGGCTCTGGCCAACCGATCGAAGAAAGAGGTCGAGTTATACAAGGTCTGCAGGAGTCTCAATGTGAAGAGATTATGGAAGACCCGACCAATGAGATTCAATATCAAATCGCTAAAAAGGGCGCCGGTCGATTTGCAGAATTTCTAATGGCTGAAAACAAGGCCGTTCAATCAATTCTCAATGTTACCAATGATGAGAAATCGATTGCCGCCCATGGCGTTGCTGTCTCAACTTATGCCGTAGCTCTCGCAGAGAAACTGGGATACAAAGATGACGAGACGCTCAAACAACTTGCACTCGGAGCGCTCATTCACGATATCGGTCACACCGAAACCGAAGCCCCTTTTGGCAGTCTTTATGAAGAAATGGATGTGACAAAACTAAAATCCTATCAGGAACATCCGTTTAAAGGGGGACACAAGGTAAAGGAGCAAAACCATTTTGATCGCAACGTGATCGAAATCATTCTCCAACACGAAGAAACGGCCGATGGAACGGGGTATCCCAAAAAACTCAATGAAAATAAAATGAATCCATTGGCCTTAATCGTTGGAACTGCGAATTTTCTCGATCGTATGATGACCTTTGAAGGTGTGCCCGAAAAAGATGCCTCCAAAGAAATCATGGTGCGTGGACTTTCGAAGTATCCACTCCAACACCTCCAGCACTTGCAAGCTATTATCAAAGAGGTCTATGTAAACTCGAATGCCAGTTAGATAGTATGCGATTTCAGAAAAACCATTGGAGCGATGTCATTGTGCATCGCTTTTTTGTAGATCTCCGGCTCCAAACAACTATTCGCCGCATCGATCCAGGAATTTCAAACTAGGCCTTCCCTAAGTGAAAACCAGTTGGTAGGCTTTGCTTCAGTTTAAAATTAATATTTAAGGAGTCGAAACAATGGCTATTGAATTACCTGAGTTACCTTTCGCGATGGATGCTCTTCAACCTCATATTTCTAAAGAAACTCTCGAGTTTCACTATGGCAAACATCACAAAGCCTACGTAACAAAGTTAAATGCTGGCATTGAAGGAACCGAATTTGCCAACATGTCTTTGGAAGATATTATTAAAAAATCCGATGGTGGAATTTTCAATAATGCAGCCCAAGTTTTCAATCACACATTCTATTGGAACTGTCTCTCACCTAATGGTGGTGGCGAAGCGACAGGTCCTCTCGGCGATGCCATCAATAAGAGCTTCGGTTCATTTGATGAGTTTAAAAAACAATTCACCCAAGCGGCGGCTACTCAATTTGGATCTGGTTGGGCATGGCTATGCCAAAAATCCGATGGAAGTTTAACAATCGAGCAGACCTCTAATGCGGGTTGCCCTATTACCCATGATTTAAAACCCATCCTTACCTGTGATGTTTGGGAGCATGCCTATTACATCGATTATAGAAATGCGCGTCCGGATTACATTGAGCACTTCTGGAGCCTGGTGAACTGGGACTTTTGTAACAGTCAGTTCAATTAATTAAGGGCCGATAACGAAAAATGTTGCGCAGAGCTAATCGCTCTGCGTAATATTTGCTTCCTGTCAAAGACTTTTCCTTTATTGACCTCAGCCCTGGCTCCGGGTAATGACCTGCTAGGTATGGTCAAATTTAAGCTCATTCTCATCCTCATTTTAACTACTATTTTGCCCCCTATGGCTTTAGCCATTGAAGGCATTATTATGCGAAGTGGGAACCAGCAGCTTATCTATTTGTCAGACGGTAGTTCCTACCCAGTGTCAGGCAACTCTCACAGCAGTAGAACGGCCCTCAATCGTTTAAACAACGGAGACTATATCTACGGCGATGGTCGCCTCGAATACTCCTCAGGAACCATCGTCATGGAAACTGTGGACGTAGTCGGGCTCAACAATTTATTGGGTGCCTGGGTCGGCAGCCAAGATACCAATATTTTTGACTTCGTCAGCTTCAAAAACCTCCAGATCTACACTCGAAAACAAAATCAAAACTTTAGTTCTATTCCACAGAACTGGCATTACTGGGTAACACCTGGAGACTTAGGCAGCTGGTCGATTTTTATTTCGAAACGTGATCAGGTTCTTTACGGTAGTCTCGGATTTACAAATAATCATCTCAGGATCTCGATCTACAACCCTGGTGGTGAGTATCTGTATAACGACAGGGTCATCCCCATCTCGGCACCTCGAGATTAGAGATTATTATGATGGCCTTTCATACGACTAATCCCAGCCTTTTCTTTTCGAAGAACGATCAGGCAGATATTCGCCTGGGAGAAATTTGCCAAAGAATCGATTATTCCGGCGGCCTTGTTGAGCTTAAAGATGTTCTTAAAGGTCACGACACGCAAAAAAAGCATTATTATTTAGCCGGCTATCCTGACGACAAGGGCATTGAACTCAACGGCGGGCGCGTCGGCGCAAGAGAAGCTCCAGATACGATTCGTAAATTTCTCTACAAAATGACACCCTCTTCCCATAGCGAACAGCATCGTTTTTTTGACATTGGAAACTTAGAAACTTCAAAAGAACTGGAAGAAAGGCACGACATCGCCAGACGATTCGTAAAAGCTTGTTTAGAAAACTCTGGAAACTTCATCGGACTCGGAGGGGGTCACGACTACGCTTACCCTGATGGCGCTGGATTCCTCCAACATCTCGAAGACAGCAAAAATAAAAAGCGACCCGTCGTACTTAATTTTGACGCTCACTTGGATGTTCGCCCTTTGGACCGAGGTCTTTCGAGCGGTACTCCCTTTTTTAGATTGATTGAAGATTTTCCAGGCCAATTTGATTTCTATGAGATTGGGATTCAAGCCCACTGTAATAGTCCGAATCATATTCAATGGGCAAAAGACCACGACGTAAAAATTCTCAATTTCGAAAAACTCAGTCGATCCGGAAAACCTCTGGTTGAATCTATTCAAAAAAAGTTTTCAAAGAAAGACGAGGGGCGCCCCTGTTACCTTTCTATCGATATTGATGGATTTTCATCGGCCTTTGCAATGGGATGCAGTCAAAGCTGGGCTACTGGGTTGACCCCTAATGACTTTTTCCCCTGCCTTGCCTGGCTCAGGGAATTTTTCGATATTAGAGTTCTCGGTATTTATGAGGTCTCTCCTCCTCTCGATCTCGATGATCGCACATCGAAATTGGCCGCCCAAATTATATATAGCTATTTAAATTTTTAAAAGGAGAATCATGCGAGGCTTTGGTAGTGATAATCACGCGACAGTACATCCCGAGCTACTTGCCGCAATTAACGAAGCTAATATTAACCATGCGCCCAGCTATGGAACCGACGACTGGACGGAGTCAGCTAATAAAAAAATTAAATCTATTTTTGGAACTGAATGGCAGCCATTTTTTGTTTTTAATGGAACAGCAGCCAATGTTTTATCCCTTGGCAGTCACCTCGAGAGTTTTCATAGCATAGCCTGTGCAGACGTCAGCCACCTCAATGTCGATGAGTGTGGAGCTCCCGAAAAAATTGCTGGAGTCAAACTTATTTCTCTTAAGAGTCACCTTGGAAAAATTTCTGTCGACACTATCGAAGAAGCAAGAATTCGTCTCGGCGACCAACACTTTTCGCAATTAAAAATGGTCTCGATCACACAGCCGACGGAACTTGGTACCGTCTATTCATTGGAAGAACTTAGGGCGATCGCATCCTATTGCCAGAAACAAGGATTGCTTCTTCACCTCGATGGAACTCGGTTTTTTAATGCGTGCATAAACCTTGATTGCGAGGCTCCCGACATAGCTCGCTTTTTCGATGTCATATCTCTTGGTGGCACAAAAAATGGCTTTATGATGGGTGAAGCCGTATTAGTAAAAAATCCTGAAAGAGCAAAGGTATTTAAATTTTTCAGAAAACAGTACCTACAACTCCCCTCTAAAACTCGCTTTATTTCTTGCCAATTTGCACGTTATTTTACTAACGAACTTTATTTAAAAATTGCATCGCACTCATGCTCAATGGCTAAACTACTTGAACAGCGGGTACACGAAATCCCTTTTATGGAAATTTTATACCCTGTTGAGAGCAACGCTGTTTTTGCTCGTTTCCCCAAAAAATTTCTAAAAAAAATGCGGGAAAAATACTTTTTCTATGTTTGGGACGAAAACGATTTCAGTGTTCGCCTTATGACTTCATGGGATACTACCGAACATGACATCAAGGGGTTTTATAATCAGGCTGTGGAACTGACACGGGAGGCCCCGCTTTGAAATTTGTGATTTATACCTTTGCTTTTCTATCCTCACTTTTTACGATTTTTGTATTATTCCTTTTGCTTTTACTAAACATCAACGGCGATCAATGGCTTAAAGATGGACTACAAAGTGAAATTAGAGGTCAATTTGGGGTCAATGCACGAATTGAATCCGCTCAGTTCTCACTCATAAAACCCGGAATCGAAATTCAGGGGTTTTATGCCCCTATACATTATCCCCCCTTGAAATTACGATTTGAAAAATTTAGGATTGCCTTTGATTTTCAACTTCTCAATCTATTTGATGCTGATAAAGAGGTCCTCGATATGACCCTAGAGCTCAAAGAACCCAGAATGAGTTTTGGGGCCCATGGGAACGAAGATGAAGCTAGTGCCGAAAAACCTATACAGGACGGTGAACAATGACAAAATATCCACCCATTAATTATTCCGACTACCTCCAACTGGATAAAGTCTTAAATGCCCAAGACTTGCGCAGTGAGGAGTATAATAAAAAGGCCCATGACGAGCATCTCTTTATAATTATTCATCAAACCTACGAATTATGGTTTAAACAAATTTTATTCGAAGTTGATTCGGTTTTAGAGCTCTTTGGGCACGATCACTTTGATGAATCACACATGGGTATTGTAATTTCTCGATTGAATCGAATCATTGAGATCGAAAGGGTACTCGTTGATCAAATCAATATTCTTGAAACTATGACTCCCCTAGATTTTCTCGACTTCAGAGACTTTCTCGTACCAGCTTCTGGATTTCAGAGCCTGCAGTTTCGACTCCTCGAAAACAAACTAGGTCTTATTCCCGAAAAACGTCTTACCTATACAGAGAGCTACTATTCCGAGGCCCTTCGTGAGGATGAAAAGAAACACGTTCACGAGGCAGAAAAAGCTCCTTCTCTATTTGAACGGGTCGAAGCATGGCTTGCTCGCACTCCATTTCTTAAATCACCCGACTTTGACTTTTGGGGAGTTTATAAGGATGCCGTAATAAAGATGTTTCAAGACGAAGAGGAACTCATTAGAAATAACTCTTCTCTGACCGAAAAAGATATCGAAAACAATATTGAACAACTCGCAAAATCTCGAGAGATATTTGATGGACTTCTCGATAAAGACAAATATCAAGAGCTTCAGGACAAAGGGCAGTTCCGTCTTTCCTATGACGCTCTTCACGGAGCCCTTTTCATTCTACTCTATCGAGACGAACCAGCACTCCAGCAGGCTTTCTCATTTATTACTTGCCTGCAAAACATCGATGAACTGCTCACTCAGTGGCGATACCGTCATTCCCTTATGGCCTTGCGTATGCTCGGTAGCAAGGTTGGTACAGGAGGGAGCTCAGGTCATAAGTACCTACGAGCCGCCACCGAAAAGCACAAAGTATTTCATGACTTCTTTAATTTGACGACCTACTTATTACCCCGGTCTGCTCTACCACAGTTGCCTGAAAACTTTAAAAGAGAGCTGAATTTTGCATTTACTCATAAAAAATAGAATCGTTCGAAATTGAATTACTGAAAATCGACTAGGACTATATCCCTGGTCGATCCCTCAAGCGGTAAAAGCTGTTGATGATGTAGTGATAGAGGGCATCAGAAGCAGCGGTACTTAGATATTGTTCACAAAAATTACCGGCGTACCAGTTTTCGGTAGACTCAATCTCGCCCTCTTGGTGCTCACATCGGCGACTAAGAGTATCCACAACTTCTTCTAGACTATAATTACACTGAATATTGATTGGGCGAGCAAACCGAATTTGAAACTCGACGGCCAATGCTTCATCACATAAATTGGTTTCGGCCACAACGTCGGCCTCTGCGATACCGATTTCAGGAAAAATATCTAGCCGTTGTCCCCGAGAGTCCTGCCCAACATTCAATAAATCTTCGCGAATATCATCTCGATAGGAGAGTGTTATGAAACGAGCCTCGTCATACTCTGGAACATTGTAGCGAGGAGGCTCATTGATTCTGTGGGTAAAGTAACTCGCTGAATACATAAACTCATAGGTTTGCGTAGAAAAAAATGAAGAGGTGTCTGAGTTTTTCAGCATACGAAAGGATTCTGTAGGGTAGCGAACATAGCTTTGGATCGCGTAAAAATAACTGGGGTACTCAGCCATTAAATCGAGATATTGGTGACGCAGGTTCCGACAGCTCTTTGGAATCGAAGACACACTTAACTCTGAGGACTCTCCAATCCTCAAATTATTTTGGTATTCAATAAGGCTCGTTCGCAATGATTTAATTTCACGAAGTCGATTATCAAAATCTTCAACCTCAAGCAATTGAGGCCCAGTGTGACGACAGGACGGGCTTACTTGTTCCTGAGAAAAATTCTCTCTATCATAGAGGCAAGCTGAAAACGTCTGAAATCTTGAGTTCGTCTCCGCCAGATCTGCGAACTGGTCAAAGTGGGTAAGGTGCGAAATACGGGCATTGATATAAGATCTATAGTTTTGAATAACCGATTCGACGACGGTATTGAGCTTTCGAAGCCTGCTAAAGTTGTCAAAACTATTAGAATATCTCTGGATCGTCTCAATACCCTGGCAAATTGATCCACCGTGAATACTAGAGGCCCGAATCAATTCATCGGTCCTAATTTGTTCTTGAGAAATATAGGCATGAGACAATGAACTCATAATTGCTACAAGAAATGTTAGAGCAAGAATTTTCATATATCTCACAGAGTCCTTTTTCATTCATTTCATTAGGGCAATTTGAATGCCAGGTATAAAACGAAAAAGACTTCGGCAATACCCCCTAAACCATTTAAATAAGGCAGGAATTTCAGTCACTCATCGAAACAAGGGGCTCTTTTAGGTCACCCTTGGGCAGCAAAATTGCGCGAACGGGACTGGCATCGCCATCTTTGATTGGAAGTGGCAGACTGATCAAACTATACTCCCCTTCAGACACAGAGCTTAAAACGAGGCCCTCGAGGACAGAAACATCATTTCGCAAAAGAGCTTGATGACTCTCAAGCTTTTTAGAGTTCTGGGGGTCTACTGAAGGGGTATCAATTCCAACGAGAACAACTCCCCGTCCTGCAAGCTCGTCAATAAGCTCCGGCGATAAACTATTAAAATCAGAATTCCAAGAATTGGGATCGGGAAAGGAATTCGTTTTAAAGAGGACCCGCGGTCGATTAACCGCAGATAAATCAATATCTTCGACTTTGATTCTTACTCCCGCAGGAAGACCGGTCACATCAAAAACTTGGCAGGCTCCAAAATAAATTCTTAAATCTTTTTGCTCGATTCCTGGGGAATTGGCTCCATAGTGATTAGCAGCATCACAGTGAGCACCAATGTGCAAAGTCGTGGTCACCGATGATAAGCCAAGATGATCACCTTTATCGCAATCCATATGAACTTTTCGTTCAAAAGACTGGTCTCCAGGGAACACCGCGGTCTTCTCACTTATCATGGGGCTAATATCTATGAGGGTCATTAGCTATCCAAGCTTTCAAGAACATCGGCAACATGCCCCTTTACTCTAACCTTTCTCCATTCCTTTGCGATCTTGCCACCCTTTATTAAGAAGGTACTGCGCTCAACCCCCATGTACTTTCTTCCGTACATCGACTTCTCAACCCATACTCCAAATTTTTCACATAACTTTTTGTCTTCGTCGCTGATGAGTTCGAATGGAAATTTGTACTTATCTTTAAACTTGTCATGGGATTTTAAAGAGTCGGGAGACACACCATATATTTCATACCCTTTAGACTTAAACTTCTTGTACTGTGCCGTGAAATCCTGGCCCTCTAAGGTACACCCACTCGTATTGTCTTTTGGATAAAAATAGACAACAGCTTTTTTTAGGTCCGCCAAATTAAGCGATGATCCACCCGTTACAGGATACTTTCCCGAAGGGACCTTCTTGCCTTCCATTTGTGCCCCACTGCTTTTTTTTGCAGAAACCTTTTTAGAAGTTTTCTTCTTGCCGGCCGCTTTCTTAGTCACCTTTTTTTTAGAAGTCTTCTTAGTGGTCTTTTGGGTGGTCTTCTTACTGGCTTTTTTCTTACTGGCCTTTTTCTTAGTGGTTTTCTTCTTTACTGCTTTCTTTTTAGCCATGGGCGTCCTCCTGAAATCTTGAATTTGCCAATGCAATCATCTCAAGGCAAGATAAAATCAAGTGGGAGACTATGAAATCGTCATTGAAAACAAATGAGGAATTTAAGCCGTTTTTTATCGATTTTCTCGGAGTCATCGAAGAGCAGTTGCTGGAAATTGGTTTTTCTTACAGACAGCCTAAAAAGTTGGCGAATGCTATCAAAGGCCTTAGCGACCATTTTATCGGCAATGAACAGCGTATTACACCTTGGAACTCTAAAGAGTTTAAAGCGGCCTACCTCGCCTATTACACACCTCTCAACCTCTGGCGCTTGCTTCACGCTTACAAAACGATAGCCGAAGACATCCCTTGGCAAAACTTGAATAAGGTCCTCGATTTCGGCATGGGCTCAGGTGCAGCCAGTTTTGCCCTCGACTATATGCTAAGAAAAACAGGCTTCTCGGCACAACTAAGTGGTCTCGATCAGTCTGAAGAAGCACTGGGTTGCTTTAAAGAGATTTCTAAATCCCAATTAGAGCAATTGAAAGTAACTCAACTTGCGGACGACTTTTGTTCTTTAACCAATGGGGAGTTTGATTTTGCCATTGCCTCTTATTCGTTGAACGAGCTAGAAGTCATACCCGAAGAGCTCTTCAAAAGTAAATATCTCCTCATCGTCGAACCGAGTTCCAGCGAAGAAAGCCGACTCCTAATGGCGATGAAAGAAAGCCTCATAGACCGAGACTTTCAAATCCTTGCCCCTTGTAGCCACCAGAACCCCTGTCCCATGCTCACCACAAAAAAACTCTGGTGCCATGCAAGGACTCCAGCTCTCCCTCAATCTCAGCTCAATAAAATTGAAGAGTACCTTCCATTCAAAAATAGAACTCTCACATACTCGTATTTATTTGCCTCAAAACAGAGTGAAGTCGCCACCAGTGAAACCCACTATCGGGTTGTTAGCGACCCTCTAAAAGAAAAAGGAAAAACTCGCTGGAACATCTGCTCTGATAAGGGCATAGAAACCTTATCTCTACTTCATCGCGTTAAATTGGATTTGGATTTAAACCGAGGCGATCTCTTGGAACTCGATCGGAATTCGATTGAGCAAAAAAAAACCGAGTTAAGAATTAAAGACTTAAACTCGGTTTCAATCGTCAAAAAAGACTCTTAATCGATAATTTATTAGGATACTGAACGAGAACGTTCTTTTTCCCACGTCACGAGCTGTTTTGACATTTCGCCAAAAAGACTTTCAAAAACCAATTCTGGGTCTTTGGCATGAGCTTGGGCTTGAAACGGCCCATTTACTGAAGTCACCTTCCATTCACCAAAGTACTCGTCACCCACTTTTTTAATGGTAGAACGGACACCGGAATCACTTGGTGCCATTGAAAGAATTTGGCTAATGAGTGATTTCAATCGGATTTTGACATGAGAATTCGCATCAAAACCGTGAAACTCAAAATGTTTAGGCATCTAACCTCCTAAAAGTTAGTTAAAAATGTGGCTGGACTCTAAACAATAAATTAAAATCAGATAGAGATGGGGCCTAAGAAAACATCCCCTCACACCTTTCTATTCTTTGACAACCCCTATCAAATGTCAAGAAATCTCAATAAATTTGATTTGGTCTAGGAGAGAACGGCTATTCATGACACGCTGCACTTGCTCTCGGGCTGTTTCCTTAGATTCTCAATTTGAGACAAATAGTGTGCCAGAGTCTGCAGTCGAACACTCAGAAGTGGACTCGTTGAAAGCCGCTCCAGAAGCTGAACTGCCGGATAATCACCACGTTTTTTAAGGGCGAGGAGGTAAGTTTGAATCATTAGCTCACCCTTTTCTTCTAGAATGACATGTTGAACTTTATTCAACCCCTCTTCTGAACAATCTCGCACAATTCGTAGTACTAATTTTGATTTTTCAAAGGGGCCCAGCTTTTCTTGTTGTTGAATGATTTCACCTAAAACTTCTGGAGATGCACTTTCAATAGATTGAAGCCGTTCCTTCGGCGAAAGAGCCAAGGACCATTTTGGATTTTGGCTGGTGAAGCCTTCTAAGGTCATGCCAAGGCCTTTAAAGCGGTCGACCAGGAGGGCTTCAATGGATTCAGGAATGTGCCCCAGGAAGCCCCTACTCAACTGCAAATGCCTCTGACCCAGTTTTTTCGGGTATATCTTTAATAGCTCCAATAAGTTTTCTTCTTTGGAGTCGTGACTGAACATAAGAGCCGCATGAAACCACTCCAGGCTTTCTTTGTCGTAGGAGTTCAATATTTCCATTTGAACTCGAGCGTAGCGGGTTTCACGATCCTCGTAGGTCGAAGGACGGTCATCGATCATTAAACGCTGACTCACAATACTGTAGAGAAACAAAGCGATAAACAATATGAAAAGGCCCGGTTTTAGATATTTCATAGTGATTTCAGTAAATAATGTTTTTCTGTTGGATTCAAGAGGCAGAGTTGATTGGCCGGTCTAAAAAAGGTATGAAATTTAGGAGGAGTACCCATGGCCGAAAATAGTCGACTGAATCGAATCAAACGCAGCCAGCGCAAGACAAAGGCGCGAGCTCGACTTATTCGGAAGAACCTAAAACAAAGGTTTTCTGGTTGGACCTTTAAAGCCACCCCCATGCTCACCTCCGATGAAAGACAAAGCCTTATGGAGTCCTATACAGAACTCTTGAAGAATATGGTTGAGATTGATTCCCAAACTCTCAATATTGAAGGCGTCAACAAAGTTCAAAAACTACTAGCGAAATATCTCACCGAAATCGGCTTTTCTTGCGAATGGTTTAGCAACCCCGAGACTGAAAGCGGTGACTTTCTTAAAGCTGAACTCAAGGGTCAATCTTCTGAATTCATTACCATCGTAGCCCATGGCGATACGGTCCTCAGTCCTTTTGGTAAAACTCCATTTGAGTTTTTTGAAAACGATCATAAGGTTCGCGGCTCAGGCGTTATTGACAACAAAGGCGGCTTAATTGTCGCTCTTGGTGGTCTCGATCTTTTTCTGGCAAGACATAAACCCTATTATTCGATACGCTTCGTGAGCTCTCCCAATGAAGAAATGGGTTCCGTTGGATTCCTTGAAAACCTAAGAGCATGTGCCGAAGACTCTGCCTTCGCACTTGGCTTTGAGCCCTCTCTCGAAGACGGTTCCATCGTTGAATCGCGTCGAGGAAATCGCTGGTACAATATTACGATTCAAGGAAAAGAGGCCCACGCTGGCCGTTCAAAAGGCCATCACGTCAATGCAGCCCATGAGTTTGCAAAGAAAATATCCCTATTGCATAAACTGAACGACTACAAAAAAAACATTGCCGTCAATATTGGAGCTGTTCAAGGGGGACGTGACCGCCACAATATTACTTGCGGAGAAGTTCACGCAAAACTCGATGTTCGCTTTGCGAGTTTTCGCGACCGAGAGGCTGTTCACAAATCCATTGAGAAAATATTCGATAAAAAGTACGTGAAGTCAGTGGATGGACTGGAGCACGCGGATACCAGCTACGAAATCGTCGACGATTGTCCACCATTTTCTTGTTCTAAAAAGTCTAAGAATTTTGTTCGAAAGTACACAAAAATTATTGGGCAGATCGAAGCTAACAAGTGTCTTTCAGTTAAGGCTGGCGGCGCTGGTGATGTAAATTATATGTCGAAAAAAGGCGTCGTCGTACTCGATGGACTCGGCCCAAAGGGTGGGCAGATGCATACCGAGAATGAATTCATCTACCTCCCAAGTCTTGTCACTCGCGCTGAGGCTTTCGCTTCGTTCCTTGAATACGTCAACAAGTAGTCTCTCGAGGCGCAAGGATGATGGCGTATCAAGAATACGCCGAAGACGCAGCAACGAAGAGAAAGATCAATATTAAATACTAGGTTGGGTTTGGGAGAGGAGGTGGAGCTGCTTTATCATCAACTGCCTCACCTTTTCGGCCTCTTCTTTAATCTGCGACTTTCTTTCATCAATATTTTGACTGAGGTCTTCTGGCTTTAATGGCGACTTGTAGAGAACACAGCTCATTTTGAAAGCTTCGATACTTCCTGGCACAAGTGGCAGGGTGAACACACCTGTTTCGTTAATTTTCTTTTGCACGTAACTGGGTATGAACTGCGAAAAAGGAAGCAGGCTTTCGCCAATATCGAGGGCTTGGGCCCAAGACTCAGATCCTTGATGAACAACTAAAACAATTGGGGTTCCCGTCATTATAGAAAGTTCGACGAACCTGGGGGAGCGGAATTCTTGAATCTCGGAAGGCTCTCCAAAAAAACAGTTAGAACCCTCCGGAAAAAGCATTAAATCCATATAACTTGAAGAGATCAGGCGATCTTTGATCTCTTCAAAACTCCACATTACCGAAGATTGAGTTAAAAACTGACTCATGGTTTTTAGAAAAGGAACCTGGAAAAAGAACTTATCCATAACTCCTATGGGCGTTCGACTTTCGCCGCCGTTGCGAACGGCTTCGGTTCCCAAAAGACATATCGTTGGCAGCCAAGACAAGGGAGTAGAATGATTGGCAATGAAAATAAGATTTTCATGTTCGCTAAATAGCTCTCTTAACTTTGGCTGACTCATAAAATAGGAAGACCGGACCGTCATTGCCAAAGTTTTTTCTAAAAATGAATGATAATCCTTTAGGGTCTTCATGTAGAAAACTTATCAGGCCTTGACCCACCAGGCAAGGAAACCTAGAGTCAGTAGTATGTGTCGGCTCTTTGGTTTTAAATCTGTCATTAAGTCCCAAGTTCACCGTAGTCTTGTTAGCGCAGATAACGCTCTAGCTCACCAGAGCAAGCAGCACCCAGATGGTTGGGGAATGGCTTACTACATCGATTCGAGTCCACATGTTGTTAAAAGTCCGTTAACAGCAGAGGACGATACTGTTTTTAAAAAAATATCGGGAATTATATCTTCGCAAACGGTTTTGGCCCACATACGAAAAGCGACCCAAGGAAATACGTCACAACTTAACACCCATCCGTTTCAGTACGGCCGCTGGGTTTTTGCCCACAATGGGAATATTGAAAATTTCGAAACCCTTAGGAAGAAACTCTATAACGAATGCCATCCTCGATTTAAGCGTTTTGTTCTCGGCGAAACGGACTCAGAACTTATTTTTTACTTTTTACTGAGTGAGTTGGAAGCGAAAATTGATATCAATGACTACGACCTGAGTACTCCCGAACTCTTAGAAGCCATCAAAACTTCACTGCGAGCCTTGACGCGAATTGTGGGCCCATTTAAAGAAGACACC
>JAUHWN010000095.1 GCA_030424665.1 Bdellovibrionia bacterium
TTCAAAAAATGGAAACTTTTGAAGTCGGCATTTTTGAATACCATGATAAAATTCCATTAAAAACTGGATATCAAGAAAAAGGAATTCGTGTGGTACCTCATGCTGTTGCGCGACATGGCGCCTACATTTCCAGTGGTGTAATCATGATGCCCAGCTATGTAAACATTGGAGCTTTTGTTGGGTCGGGCACCATGGTCGACACGTGGGCCACTGTGGGCTCTTGTGCCTACATTGGTCGAAATGTTCATCTTTCTGGTGGAGTCGGAATTGGCGGCGTTCTTGAACCCGTACAAGCCTCTCCCGTCATCATCGAGGACAATGTTTTTGTCGGCAGTCGATGTATTGTCGTTGAAGGGGTTCACGTTGAAGAAGGCGCTGTCCTCGGTGCCGGTGTGACGATTACTCAAAGTACTAAGATCATCGACGTCACAGGCAGTGAAGCAAAAGTGATCAAAGGCCGAGTTCCCAAGAACTCAGTGGTCATACCCGGAACTCAAATGAAAGAATTCCCAGCTGGAACTTTTGGTGTTCCTTCGGCTTTGATCATTGGTCAGAGAAAAGAAAGTACAAATAAGAAGACAAGTCTTACTGATGCCCTCAGAGATTTTGACGTGGCAACCTAGTTGCCACCCACCCAGTGAATGATTTGCTGAAGACCTTTTTCTTCGGCCACAGTCAGTCCGCAAAACTGAATTCCCAGAGTGTAACCGCCATTGATGACTTCAAGGCGAACAATCTTAGCATCAATGGTTCTCGGGAAATCAGTCAATCGACTCATATCGAGAATAACATTTTGGTTGAGAAAGTATCGAGGTGTTCTTTGCCCCTTGGCAATAAAGATCTGAGCGCCCGTGAGGGATATGTCACGCAGTTCGAGAGTGACCGCCTGTCCCTTACCTCCGAGTTTAATATCGACAAAGAGAGAATCTGAAGAGTCGAATGCTCTTCGTGGACTTCTTTCTAATAAACCGAAATTGTAATTTCCCACAGCGACCTCTACTAAAAGCACTTCTATGCCCTATTCCCACTCCTTTAAATTGCAATTCTGGTACCTCCCAAAATCCACACAATGCCCCTCAGTAGAGAACTGCAGTGACATCTGTCTAGATTATCAACAAGAGACAAGCTGGGCTCGTAGCGAGAAGATGCCGATAAGAACAGTATGAAAATTGATGGCTTCAAATCGGCGATAGAAACTCTTTCTCAGCTTCCTGAAAGCGATCAAGAACGTATCTTAAAAGAGATCGCTCTTAAGGACCCAACCCAAGCTGAGCGTCTCAGAGTGGGACTTTTCACCTTTAACGACCTCGCCTTTGCCAACCCTGGTGGTTTGCGCCAACTTATTTCAGACACAGAGGAAGATACTTGGTATTTCGCCTTGAGAGGAGCTTCAATCGAAGTCCTCGAAAACCTGCAAAGTAATTTAAGTACAAATCACTGGCGAAGAATCAAGGAAGGAATGGAGGCATTGGGACCCCAAAAAAAATCAAAGATCGAAGAGGCCCGAGAAAAAATTATGGATGCTGCCCGCAAGCTCAAGAAAAACTCACAGCTAATCATCAATAAAGGCGGCGCTGACCCAGTGGTCTGATCTAAATTTCGTGGGATGTGTTTCCGCGAAGCGCTTCGCTGGCCGTTAAGTCGCGAATTTTTCGGGTCGACAGCCAAGAAGTTAATATACAGAGAATTACGGCTATAGAGAGAATCCAGGTCATCTGATTGGGATCGACCTTTGCTGGAATACTCGAGTCATAATAAATATCAGGCAGAATCCCCTTAGAGTATCGATCTATAAGAAAACAACTGATCAGGCCAATACTCACTCCAAAAAACAGGCCAGAACCCGAGAGCAGAAGTCCCATTTTCATGAAAAGCCGGCGTGTTCGAACCGTCGAAAGGCCAATGGACATAAATACACCCATCTCTTTTTTCTTCTGAGTCATCAAAAGCACAACCACTGTAATCATTGAGAAGCCGGCAATGATGGCGCTCATCCCCAGTAATAAACCAACGAGAAAACGTTCGAGAAAAAGTGCAAGGAGAAGATTAGAGTTTCTGTCTTTCCACGTCTCAACATCGGCGCCGAGAGCTTCCAGCTTAGCTTTCAAACCCGATATATTTTCAGGGTCCTTAACTCTTACTTCAATCCCCATTAATCGACTGGCCGTATCTCTCAAACGATAAAAACTCTTACCGAGGCCGTAGTAAATCATTTTCGAGTCGTGTTCTCCATAGTTTGAGTCGATTACTCCGCGAACAGTCAAAGTTTCAAATGGTGGAATTTCGCCAGGAGGCAATAAAAGTCCTTCGGGCGGAACCACTGTAATCTTATCCCCTTCATAAAGATTAAGGAGATTAGCCAGCTCTAAACCGACATAAATTTCATTAGATCCAAGAGTCGACTCCAACCATTTGGATGCCTTTTCGCTACCATAGCCCGCCTTCTGTGCCTCGAGTCGGCGCGAGATTTTCTCGGTCTCATTGATAATGTATTCCATGGACTCTTTATTCACACCTCGGGCTATGGCTGCATGAACAATTCCATCCACCGTCCGCAAAATCACATCTTGGGATTCAGTAAGAAAGACTTTCGTATCGGGAAGTGACTTTAGGTACTTGTGAATGGGATGATCGATATAGTCATCTTGCCGTGTGAAGCCTTTAACTGAAACAATTAAGTGGGGTTCGATAGAAAGTAATCGGTCGCGCAATGAGCCCTGAAAGCCATTCATAACACTGACAACAATAATAAGCGCGGCAACTCCCAAGGTCACACCGAGAACACAAAGGGCTGCAACGATTCGAACAATCGCACCCGAACGCCTCGAAAAAAGGAAGTTTTTAAACAGCTCAAAAGATAACACTGAATCCAGTTAATCACTTTTCTTGGAGCGAAACAACCATTGGAAAAACCTTGTAAAAACCGAGGGTGGGTCTTGTCTTTCCTTATTTTTTAGATACTCAACATCGACGTACTTGAGTAATTTTTCGGTTTCGCTATAACCCCACTCATTGCTCATGGCCCAAGGCGAAATGAGGTTCGCCTTCAAAAGCTCGCGCACCTTGACGCCTAAATCTTCAATATTATCAATTACTTGAAGAGCTTGCTGGATAGCCGTTTCGTTAGGTTCGCGGTCGAATCGAATAATCTCACTGGCCCCCATATCAGCGGCGTGCTCGATCTCTTCGATGACAACACCCGTCTTAACTCCATCGAGAATATTCCACTCGACAATCAGTCCGTACAACCCGAGTTGTTGTTTGATGAGTCGATCTTTTTGGTCTTTAAATAGAAATAAATCGGCATCAAGATTAGAGTGGTACCACTGGCTTCGAATCTTTTGATTTTCTGCCTTTATATAGTCCACAGAAACTTCTTTCAGCGACTTGCCAATCGCCGACGGCTCATAAAAAGAAGGAATTCGTTTCGATTGACCCATGACAGTTTCTTTCACTTGATTAGTCTTCTTTATCATTACTAGCGGGCTTACGTTTATCCTCTTCTTCTCGCACCTCTTCAGAGGCTGACTTTAGGACCCAGGTTTTCTGCAGAGCCTTCAAAAGGACGACCGTTTCATTGAGGGCTTCGATGGCTCTGTTACTAACCGCTGGAACTTCAGGCGCCATTTCTCGAACCATTGGTAAAAATACTTGTAGCTCTTGGGTGATGGCCGCTAGGTTCTTTGTCAACTGGGTTACATCCTTGCCCAATTCTGGAGCCTGTTCAGAAAAGGCTGGTAAAATTTTATTTACTTCAGAAGATGTCAAAGAAATATTATCTAGAGTTTTAATGAGTTTTAGATTTTTATTCATGTTGCGGGTGAGTGTCGTCAATTGGGTACTCATTTGATTAACATTTTTCAATGTCGGCTTCAACTGGTCGTATATTTCAATAAAGTCTTTTCCACGCTTCTTGTCGACAAAAGCATCGGCAATAAATTTCATATTTTCAAGAAGCTTTGTGAAGTTGCTCAACAATGGGCCCAAACGCTTCCCACTCATTAAATCCATAATATCTAAGGTCTGTTTCGATGGAATCAGTTCTAACTTGGCAACTTGCTTAGACTCATCCGACCCCACGGAAACGTCGAGAATTTTTTCACCAATAATAAATGGTCGCGTCACTTGCACATAACTATCTTTCTTAATGCGGTCAAAGAATCGACTCTTTACTTCGAAATGGACAAGGATTGAGTTATCACTTTTTAATTCAATATCAGTAACACTACCAGCCTTAAGGCCCGCCACTTGAACTTGAGTACCAATTCGCAATCCATCAGCGCTCTCCAAATTAGTCCGTAAACTGACTTTAGATTCTAACCAGCCTCTTTTAATGGCAACACCGACTGAACTCGCCAAAGCTCCGAGAATGGCCGTAATTACAAAAATACCGGCAATGCGTTCATAATAGTTAAATTTGATTCTCATGCCACACTTCCTTGATCGACTCGGACTTTTTTTCTGTAAATGAGAGATTTGTTTTTTATTTCAAATTCGACAGTGGCCAAAAGCTCACCAAATGTTTTCCTCCGTGCCGAGAAAAAAACATGCTTGAGCCCCCAATACTGTCGAGCAATTTTTATAAGTTTAATTAGGTTCTTTAACTGATCCATATCCATTGAGTCGTCTGGATCGTCGAGGATAACCATCTCTGGTTTTAAAACAAATGCACGTGCCAAAATCGCACATTTCTGCACACTGGGAGTCACTGAAGCTGGCCTCTCGTCGGCATACTCCCCAACTTCGAAGATATCTAGTAGTTCTTTAGCAAATCGATCGGCCTCGTCCGGCGGCTCAAAGTCATGATATCTCAATGGTAAAGTGATATTTTGCAAAAGACTTCGATTACTTATTAAGCTGAGGTTATCAAAGGCGTAGCCTATTCTTAGGCGGTAGGGTAAAAACTCCTCAAAGGACATATCAGTAATGTTGAGGTCGTTAATAAAGAACTGACCTTTTGAAGGCTGATAGAGTCCCGCTAAAACCTTTAGGAGTGAAGTCCGACCTGGCTCCCCTTGACTTGTCACCCATACATTTTCGTTAAGCGGAAACCAGCAATTTACATTTTCAAAAAGGAGATCATGCCCCTCAAATCCGAAGGTCATGTCATTAAACTCAATCATATCAATGCTAAATGATTGGTTTTTCTTTTCAGTTTCGATCATATCAACCCCAACTTTGTAATTTGATTGAGGTAGAAGAGAGCCGAAGTTAGGATATTGAAAATAAGAACGAAAATAATTGAATTGATCACCGCTTTTGTCGTCACTTGAGGAATTTCATGGGGACTTTGCTTCACTAACAGCCCTTGATAACAACAAACAACAAAGATGATCATTCCGCTGAAGGTGTTCTTTAGAAAGTACAAAAAGACGTCTTCAGCCGCAAAGGCTTGGGCGATTGCCTCTGTGTAAAAGGTAAACGGCATATCTTGAATAATCCGAGTCACAAAATATCCACCGAAAACTGCTATCACATCGAAATAAAATGCCAAACAGAGTACACTGATGACGCCACCAATGATCCTTGGGAATACAATGTAGCTAAGGGGATTAATTCCCATGGTTTCGAGGGCTTCGATTTCTTTATTAACTCGCATAGAACCAATCTCAGAAGCTACCGCCGTTCCCGAACGAGCGACTACGAGTAGTGCTGTAAAGATCGGACCAATCTCACGAACAATAAGAATCACCATGAGGTCGCCAATGTAGGCCGCGTTTCCAAAGTAAGTGAGCTGGGCATTAAACTGTAAAACCACGATACCACCAGCGCCCAAGGCTAAAGCTGAAATAAGAGGAAGTGCTTGAAAACCAGTGAAATAAATTTGTGCCGAGACCACGCTGATGATGGTTCGAAGCCCTTGGGCTTGATCGAAGAAGGTGGCGCGCATACTCAGGTAAACCATCAAAAATACTTGATAAGTATATCGAAGGCTGCCGACAACTTTATGTCCAAGATCATCTACAAAAGTAAACACTAAAACTCCTCAAAATACTGATCGGACAATACTTCCAGGAGCTTTGCTCGCCTTTGGTTGGTTTTATTTAATTATCGACGTTCTTCATAGGCCCAGATGGAATAAAAGAGAGACTTAATACTTTCGGACAGGATGTTTATCCGTGTTTCTGGGTAATTTCCCCCAATGGTCGCCCTGGGAGTAATATGTATTTCTCGAGGATATGAGGCCTTAAAAGTTCTCAAAGATCGGTACATGTGAACATAGGAAGTCACTAAAAGAATATCTCGGCAATTTAAGGCCTCGACAATGGATAGGGATTGCTCGGCATTTCCGAAAGTGGTCTGTGAACGCCTCTCTAAAATAATGTCTTCTTTTGAAATACTTCCGTAATAATAGGCTTTTGGAAAAATTTCTTCGAATCGACTTCCAGGATTTACTCCGGCAACAATCAGCTTTTTAACTCGACCTTGAGCGAGCAAATCCAAACCTTCATTGAGACGATTGGGACCACCGGTAAGAACAACCGCACAATCGGCAGCTTGATCCTCGGTCCATACGTTCATCGCGATCGACTGGATCCGATTGGTTTCTCGAACGATGAACCATATGACTCCCAGAAGGGAGCCAAGTAATAAAAAGATAATAATCTTTTTGCGCATGCATTCAGTTTAGAATCGTTTACATAGAACTTCAATTTCCACATTGACGCCCTTAGGTAATTCTTTAACAGCAACACAGCTTCTTGCCGGTGGGTTCTCCGGAAAATACTTCCCATAGATCTCGTTCACCTGGCCAAAGTCAGACATATCGGTCAAAAAGATCATTGTTTTCACGACATTGTCGAACTTGAGACCGGCATTTTCGAGCACCGCGGCCACATTCTGCATAACGATTTCAGTTTGCTTTTGAATGTCTCCAGTAAAAACTTCTCCTGTTTCGGCGATAATTGGAACCTGACCCGAGCAAAAAACTGTTCCGTCTATCTCTACGGCTTGGCTATAGGGACCTACCGGTGCTGGCGCTTTATCTGTATTTAAAATCTTTTTCATTGTATCACTCCAATATTGTACTCACCCACCGGTGAAATCTAAAAAAAAAGGACCTAAAACGTTTAGGTCCTTCTTCTAAAAAAATCAAGTTTGGACTCACTTCGGTTGATCGTTAGGATCGATTTCAAAGGTCCCGGTCACAAAATTGACCTGTAACTTAGCATCTTCCTCGTCATCATTAAGAGTGAACTCATCACCAAAGTAGATGGCATTGCGAGTGGGATCATATGTCCATCCCACTATGGGATCCGATGGAACCACCCGATTCCCTACCTTAACCTCAATGGTTTCAGGTACGGGAGCTTCGCGAAGATAGAAATAACGACCCACTTTATCGACGATATCGTTAGCTAGCATAGCCAACTTAGTTCCGAAGCTAGGGTCACAAAGACTAAAGTAATTTCCACCTTCAACTAAATTGAGAAACTCAAGAATTCGAAAGGGCTCAGGTGGGTCTCTTCGGCAGTCCGCTGCGGTATTGGGAGGTACGATCGCACCGTAGCCCAAAATCAGGTCAGAGTTGCCACCTTTTAGGTTGAGCAAGAAATCATAGAGTTGAACCGGGCCAGCGCCGTTTTTCTTATTTCCCTGGTCCTCAGTATCCGTCAAAAAGATAATTGCCAAGTGAGCCTTGGGTCTAAAGAAGCCAAAGTTTCGTCCGCCACTTGATGTATGCAATGGTGAAAGGGCCAACTTAATGGTTTCAAAATGAATTTCAGTGGTATCGCCACCCGTTCCCACAAGAACGTTATTTCTCAAGGCCTCAAGACCATTGGGAGTATTCTTATCGACGTAGGCTGGGTTCCCAACAAGTGCTCCACCACCTGAACGGTTAAACGAGGAATAGTCTAAGCTCGTTGTTATTACACCAAAGTGGTAATCAAGAAATGAACTCGTATTTAGACCCTGAATAAAGGTACTCATACCATTTGAAAGGTTTTGTTGATGCTGGGTCATTGAGCCAGAGTCATCTACGACAAAGAGAATATCCACTTGAGGACGAAACTCTTGCCCACGAACTTCTCCCTTAAAAACCTTCTTTTCAAATTTTGGTTTTGGGATCAGCTTCTCACTAGCCGGGCCATCACAGCCGAGGAAAGCAAAAAATAGCAAACTCAATAATAAGACTCGCATTCTTCCTCCTAGCGTTTCTTCTTAGCCTGGCACCCTTTTTTGACATCGATCTTATAGTTTGAAACTTCATCAAACCAAATTTCTCCTTCAAACGGGAACGTCAGACGATCAGGGCTCTGACTACCAGTCGTACCCTTTTTAATGTCGATTTTATCGGTATTAGCCGCAACCACTCTCTCAGCCAATGACAATTGCTGAATGAGCTCCGCTTCAACGATGTGAAGTTTATCAAGGATTCTTTGAATCTCACCTAGCTCATCCTTAGCTAACCTTTGCACTCTCGAAAGAGTGGCATTCTTGGCTTGGGTCGCTCGCTTCTCTACAGATTTGCGGAATCGCTCGATCGAAGCCTGGAACCCAACCTGCCCGGTACCGCCAGACAAGGACTGGGCGTAAAGCTCACCAGCTAACTTTGCTTCTTTTTCGAGACGCGCTTGAATGCGAATCTGATGGGCCAAAATCTCATCTCTAGTAATAAAACGAGGAAGTTCCGTAGCTTCACCACCCAACTCCCTAAGCGTTACCCGCTTTTCTTTCATGCGCTCAATAAAGCTGCGCACTACTTTCTGATCAGCAGACTCAATCAAGGCCATCAATTTTGAAGCCTTCGGTCGAAACCGACTGCGATAGGTCTTAAGACTCTGGGCCACTCCCGGGTAATCACAAATCTTAAGTTGCGCTAAGGAATTCAAAAACACACTCTCAGGGCCTACGAAACCTGAGAATTCAGGAATCATAATAGTCTTCATTAGTGCCAAAGTGTTCTGTGGCTGTCCCTTTCTTATATAGGCCCAACCCATTTCTTCTTGGGCTTCGAACCAGTAATCAGAAGATTTTGAAACCTGCTGATAGTAGCGAATTGAAGGGTCGAGGTAACCATTCTGGTAAAGAAGTCGTGAAGCCGTTATGGTCATCAAATCTTTACCGATTGGATTGTTCTCTGCTTTCATAAGGTGAGCAAGAACCTTCGCCGCTTTGCCAATGTCTCCCTTTAGAGAAAGGCTCAGTACAAGCTGCCATTCAACCCAAGCGCGCTCCCAGCTTGATAGAGATGTCTTCTTGATGAGATCTTCAATCTCAGCCACTTTTTCAGGGTCAAAAAGGTTTCTTGAACGCACTCGTATTTCTGTAGCTACGCCAAGAATCTCCGTCCATTGTGGGTTCCACATCGACTTAACAAGGGTCCAAGAGTCATGGGTCTCCGGAGCCATTTCGCGAACCATTGATACAAGGTCCTTATCGAGACCCTTTGGTTCACTCACTGTCATTATCGTTTCAAGACCGAGAACTTCTAAACCATTTTTGAACAGTAGCATTCCATAAAGAGCACGACCATTGTCAGTACTTTCAAATGTACTTCCCTCGAAGGCAACCGGCCACTGGTAAAGTGCTTTCTTATAATTTCCTTCTTTAAAAAACTGAGTAAAAATATTTTGCTCAGCTGTTCTCGAAGTGAGAAGTCGTCCCATTAGGGCCGCTCTTGGATGAATCGTTCCTTCTTGAGTTTTAACTTCTTCGTTTCCGAGGAGTTCTAGGAGGTCGTCCCCCATAGCCGTCACCGGAAGCATTAAAAAAGAAAAAAGAAGGATTGGTAAAAACTTTTTCATGCTTAACTCCTAAAGCATATAACCCATAGAGAAAGTCGCTATGGTCATATTCATTTGCTGTTTCCCAGTAAATCTCTCGCTATCATAGAATTGTTGTCTGAGCTCAAGACGGCTGGTGAGGTGATTCGAAATCCAAAATCCAATTCCTCCACCTACGGTGTAAGTTTCAGAAGCGGCACTCTGTAGTTCCATCTGTCCATAACCAAGAGTCAGATAAACATCAAAATGAACAATACCGCTATTGAACATATTGAGTTTTCCGTAGATCGGATAGTAATTGAGAACGCCAAGGTAACCTTGAGTCGGCTCATCTAATTCTGGAATAATTGCCTCATCATCTTTAAGGCGGTCCTTGAGTTCTCCACCTGAACCTACAAGTGCTTCTCCTTCATTAGATAGACCATTGTAGGTTTTGAGGTATTTCGCTCCCACTGACCAGCGAGGGTTAATATGGATGTGATAATCGAAATTAACTGACTGGGTATTCACCAAGGAGTCCCCACCAATAAAGTTTGAATACCCCACATTAAACTCATGACGCCATCTCCGTGGCACGATTCGGTCCTGAACGACGCGAATCTCAGCCTCTGGATTGAGCGACTTCGCTCGATCGAGCAATACATCATTGCCACCCAAAGAATCGAAGCCCTCCATAATATCTGCAGAAGACATTAATGGAGCGAGTATTACTAAAACTAAAACTATCATTTTAAATTTAAACTGATTCATAACTAACTCCATCTCTTAAAATCGGCCCGGTGTCGGGTCGCCACTGGTATTGGGGTCAATTTCCGGCGCCGGCGGAAGCTCTGGAGTCTGTTCAACAATTGGCGCAGGTGGTGGTGGTGGAATCGGTGCTGGACCAGGATTTGATGGTCCAGCCGATCTCTTCACGCGAATAATTCCTTCCCAAGGAACCTTCTCATAATCGTCGTCATCTTGAACTGAAGATTTATTAATCCCTTCATAGGCAATTCGAAAGCTGGAACTAGCGCCAATATTCTGGGGCATCCAACGAATCGTACAAGCTTTCACCTTGCCACTCGACTGCGAAATACACTTACAGACAGAAGGCCCTGGCAAATCGTTACATCGAGTGAGCCAGTTAACGTCAACTTGGCCTTCGTTTTTGCGATCAAATACTGAAAAGGTAAAAATATTCTCTTTACCTTCTTCAAACTCTATTACTTCTCTCCACGTAGTGGAAGGCTCAGAAATTTTGTTTATAACTTCGAATTCACCAGTAAAACGCGGCGAAGACTGTTCAAACTGAGAAATCGCCTGAATAGCAAAGTCAAACTCAGCTTTTCTTGGTACAAGTTCACGGTTTTCAGTGTTTACGATTAAACCAATGGTCCAAATAGAAGGATCCTGACGATCCTGCTCTGGCTGGACACTCGTGTCTTTGTAAACTAAATGCGCCGCTGCCCTGTAGTTATTTGATTTATCAATAATTTTTAACTCAGGCGCTACACCCGTTCCCGTTCCATTGAGGGAGTCTGGGTCCCTAACAACGACCTGAAACTGTCTGGCTTCACCTTCTCGCAAAGGTTTTTCAAGTCCTTTGATTTCGAGAATTTCAGGCGCTTCAGTGACCCGGCGGATAACGACCATAAACTCTTGCTCGGTTCTGTAGATAGCTAGTCCATCAACCGTAGCTCGAAGTTCGACTCGCATAGTGATTCTTCGCTCAAGTTGTTCTTTTACAAAACCATCATCTGGAGTCCACTTAATGGTAATCTGCCCAGTTCTTGGATCTTCTTGCGCTACATCTCCAATGAGAAGCTCACCTTTTTCGAATTCTTGAGTGGCTCCGGGAAGACGCTCTTCTAGGTTGAGAATTTCCATTTCAATTTTTGAATCAGGAAACGCCGAACGCCCAGAAAACGAAATCGTTGCTTCCGTTCCTTCAAAAAACTCATAAAAGCGAGCTGAATCAATTTGCAAAGAGTCTTTTGCGACGGCCTTTGGCTTTGGTTCCTCTGGCTTTTTATCTTTCTGAATCGCTTCAACTGTTTCGATTTGCTCATTCCAGCCACCGTGACAGGCCGTTAAACCGATTCCGGTAAAAGCTATTAGAACCCATTTCAAATAGAAACTCATCTTAGAATCCCCTTGTTTCATGCTTACCCCCTCCTTCTCAACAGGAATGGATAGGCCACTTTAACGCTTATGCCACCTTCAGGAAGTGGAAACTTCCAGCTCTTCAAGCGACGAATGATGCAATCTTCAACCATTTTTGAATGAAGTGTTGTATTTAAAATTCCAGCCCGTGATACACGACCATTCGAACCAATTGTAAAATCAACAGCCACTCGACCACCGAGTGTAGGATCACCTTGAAGTCCCTGCTCGTAGCAGAATGTGATTTGACCTTTATTTCTTTCGATAACCGCAGAAATCAAATCGCGATCAAGACCACCTTGAACGATCGCCTCTTTACCCAAAGGAATTGGAGCATTACCGGCTGATCCGACAAGACTTAACTTTCCGTAACCAGCTTTTCCGCCACCTTTACCTTTTGTGCCATAGCCGCCCCCGCCTTTGATGTTTCCACCGACACCAACTGGTGCTGCAACTATACCTTTTCCATAAAGACTTGTCTGAACACCGCCCGATCCGGCAGTACCACCGAGACCCGGACCGGCCGTAGTTTTGACTTGTCCAAGGTTGACTCCACCTTTTTGCTTACTGTTTTTAGAGCTACCCAATACAGCCAAGGCTCCAAGGCGATTCACAGACTTTGATTTTTTCTTCGGCGCTTTGTTTTGCGATCGAGTGACAGCGAATCGATTGGCCTTAAGCTCAACAACCTTTGGCGGCTTACGCTTAACTACTTTTACAACGTGTTCTTTAAGTTCTTTTTCGATTTCTTCGGTCGTATCCACTGGGTTTTGAACGACGATCAGTACAAAGAACATAAACATGACAGCCACCATTCCAAGACTGGCCTTCCACGTCGATTCTTTTTCGTCGGGTTCAGGATCATTTCGAAACACATTTTCTGCTTCGGTTCGATAGACCAGTCGAGTTCCATCGGCAAATTGAAATCCGGCGGTTTTGACGTCTTCAACTGAAAGTTGATCCAGAACTTCGAAATCCACTGAATCTTCTACCAAGGCATCCGTACTCGGTAGAAATTCGATTCTTAAATTATCTAATCTTCGGACGACATAAATCTCATTGCCTTCAAAATGGGGCATGAGCCTTATTATCTTCCCCTCGTTATTTTCTAGTGCAAAAAACTGACTCATGGTCTCTCCTAGTACCGGCTCGCTGATTTCTTAATTCGATCTTTGAAGTCTTTTCGAATTCCCAAAAGGGCATCCAGAACTTTATCTTCTTCAACCGTTACTACCGACTCATCCGAGAAGTGATACTTACCTTGAATCAAAAGATCATCGAAACTGACGTCTGTTGACTTCTTCGCTTTAGCACCTTTAGGAGCAGCCTGACTCGTTCCAACCACGAATAAGGTCATTCCAATTACAAGAAGTAATCTCATTGCTTTATTCATTACTGCTCCCTTCAGTTTGATCTGGGCTCGCGGGCTCCCTTGGCTTATCTAACTTGCTCAATCGAGCTTCGAGATAAGAAACCATGGCCCCATTACCCATCTGCTTTTCCAGCTCCACGAGACTATTAATATGAGAATAACTTTCTGGATTCTCTCTAACATTCTGTCTCGCAGTCTCTAACAACTTAAGATCTGGTGTCTGCTTGATAGGTTCTTTCATATCGATGGCTGCTTGAAAACGAGTCTTCACCTCTTCTGGGGCTAAACCAACCACTCGCTCAAGGTCACCTTGAGCCAAGGCGCGAATATCACCTGAAGACTCTTCCACATCTTTAATTTTTTGATCAATAGCTGCGGTATTCGTCCAAAACTCATTTAACTTTGCTCGAACATCATTAGCCTTTAATTGATGTGGCGCTGCCTGCTGCGAAAGGAGTCCCATGTACTCTTGCTGTTGCTCGGGCGTTAAACCTTCGGGAATAGGCAGTGAAAGGATCTCATTGTAGAACCGCTCAGATTCATCTGCGAGAACATTCAAAGCTAGAATCTGAGAAGTCCAGTCACCCATGGCTACGGCTTCTCCAACTAGCTTTTCAAACTTCTCAATCAATTGTAAGCGACGCTTCAAACTTCGAGCCATTCTATTTTGGTTGCGATCATCAAGTTTATGGGCCTGGAGTTTTTTAGCTTGTCCTTCAAATCGACTGCCAAAAATATGGCGCTTCATAATAACTTCAGTGACTGTCCCCTTAAGTAAAGGATCCTTCAGCCAAACTTGGGCTTTCTTAATCTGCGGATCTTTAGCATAGATTTCTAAAACCATTTGCGAATAAAGTTTAGGGGTTTTCGAAAGGACTTTGCGATAGGACTTTAAGGTTTTTTCGGGAGTCTTGCTCTCTTGAACTAATCTCGTCACAGTTGCTAAAGCTTTTTCACCTTCTTTTTCGATTTTCAAAAAGGTCTTTAGAAAAGGCTCGGCATTCTTTCCAGAGAGATCTGCGAACATGGCCAGTCGGAGCTGTCTGGCGGCAGGAGTCATCTCTTTGAGCTTTAATGCCTTCGTGACAGTAAGAGCTGTATCGAAATCGAGAACCATCTCGGCCAACCAAGCTTTGCGCGTTAAAGCGTATTCTTTATCTTCAGGCTTGAGAGTTTTAATGGCAAGTAATTCACCAACTGTTCTTCGAGCCACCCCAAATTTCTTTAAGCGCTCAGCAAGAACGAGCTTATTTTTTAGATACGCAATTCGCTCATCGACACTCGCCCCTTGCAAATTCATTCTTTGCAATGTCTCCCAAGCCGCTAGGTCTCCAGCCTGAGTTGCTGAAGTAGCAGATGTCGTTGTATCAGCAGAGGCTGTAGAAGCCTTTGGTTGACTCGCCAATTGGGCTGCCTGGTTTAAGATTGATGTTCTTGCAATCTTATTAAACTCGCCCGCTTTCGTCGGAAAGCGCCCAGCGAATTCAACGGCCCAATTCTCAAGGCGCGTATCATCTTTTAAGATAACGAGGGCGTCGAGAGCCAGTTCCGCAGCTTGTTGCTTCACATTTTGCGGTCCACTTTCGAGAAGAGCAATTTCTCGTAAAGCTGGAGCTGCCTTTTGATAATCTTCTTCGTCATAATACAGACGAGCTTTCTGATAGCGAACCTCAACCACTTTCTTTTTGTTTGGAGAAGTTTCCAAGTAGTGGTCGTAAACCCTTACGAGTAAAGCTTTGTTCTTAGAGAGCTCAGCCACTTCGATCTGACTCAATAATAGCGTCTCGATCAAATCACGCAGCTCTTTCTGTTTCTTCAGCTCTTTCGCTTTTTCCAGTTCCATTCGCGCCAATTTCGCGCCGGCCTGATAGTAAGCGATGGAGTCATCATACTTTGAATGTTTTCGAGCCACTTGAGCCGCCCAAACATTCATATCGCGCTGATCACCAAAGAATTTTAAGTACTCTTTATAGGCACTGTAAAGTTCCTCAGAAGGATTCTTTTTCTCCTGGCGGTTCCAATCTAAAATGTACTTTCTCAAGCGAGACTTGAACTCTTTACAATTCGGATCTTCAAGATTGGTCTTGCACTCCGTAATTGAAGGCCAAAGTCTTAAGGCCATTTTGTAATCTTTAATGGATTGGTCTTTTTGCCCGGTCTCACGAAGCATATTCGAAAGAAGGATCAAACCCTCCATTCGTTTCTTCGGAACGGATTCACGCTCTAGAACCTGGCGCCAAACCATAATGGCACTGGGCTTTTTGCCAAGCCGTTCAAGCTCTTTCGCTAAATAAGCGAGGTTCGCCTGTCTTGTTGACTCTGGACTTCTTCGAAAAAGCTCATTAATTGTTTCCATTGTCACAGGCTTGCGCGAAAGGAAGGTTGCAAAGTCTCGAGAAACTTCCTCTTGGAATTGCTTGTCGACATTAACTACTCCGGCCTCACCGCTTCGAGTGAGAAGTGCTGGCGAAGAAAGTACCTTTCTCAAGCCTTCAATTCCCATATCAATCTGACCGAGGTTAAAGTGAGCCCATGCTTTTCTGAAAGCTGCTAGACCCTTGTTCTTCGAACCACTAAAACCCATCACAGCATTGTAATGAGTGAGAGCTTGTTCGTAGTTATTTTGTCTAAAGTAAATTTCACCTAACGAAAGGTGAGCCTCTGACAAAGCCGCTTCATTCGAGGTTTTGGCAATGAGAGTTTTATAGGTGTGCAAAGCTTTTTGTTTCTCGCCAACGAGTTGATAAAGGTGACCCAGCTGTGCAAGGACCGTCCCCATCTTTGTAACGTTGAGTTTTGGCAAAACCTCTTCGTAGTACTCTATGGCTTTAAGGCGATCTTCACGGCCTTTTTCACAAACAGTACAGCCTTTGTCGAGTTCAGCCATGGCTTCGATACGGCCACGTTCGGCGTGTAAGTCTGCAAGTCGAAGTGTAATGGGTATCTTCGAAGCATCGTTAGGTGCCAAATTGAGCTGGACTCGAGTTAATTTTTTAATAAGCAGAGTCTTTGTATCTGCATCAGTGTTCGCCCAAGTAGCCTGGCTCGTAAGTAAAAGGACGATCAGTAAACTAAATATAGATTTCATAACTAATCTCCTCACCTACTTCTGCAAAACTGCAAAGTGGATATCACTGAATCCGGCGTGACTACTTGCCAATACAACAGAGTTCAGAACCTCGTATTTAGTTCTTCGATCTGCCTGAATCGTTAAAGCTGGCTCCGAATCTTGTGCTGTCTCTTCTTTATGAGTTTGAGCCCAAGATTTTCGAACTTCTAGCAGTTTAGCTACTAGGCCCTTTTGCTGAACTTCTTCGTTCTCGACAAAGAGCTTACCTTCTTCGATTTTGACAATAGTATTTCGCTCGAGCACATCGGTCTGTTGTGCCGTCGGCAACTCAGTATCTTTATTGATGTAGAGAATCTCTCCATTACTCGCAAAACTCATAAGGAGATAAACAACTAGAATGGAGAAAGCATCAACGAGAGACGTTAACATTAAGGTAACGACAATCAGTCTCTTTCTACCACCATCTTTGGGTTTGAGAGTCGAAGCTTCAGCCAGGGGGCTTCTTAAAGACGACTCTTCAATTATGCTTTGATCTAACACCTTACAACTCCTTTATAAGGGGGCTACACCCAAATCGGATAGACCCTCTTGTTTAAAAAGGTCCATCATGCCGATGATATCTTCATAGGCCGTGGCTTTTTTGGGTTGAATCAATGCCGTGGTCAGCGCAGGCAGGACTTTTTTGAGCTCTGCAACTTGAGTTCTCAATTGTTCAAAGTTGGGTTTGCCATCGATGGCCTCAACCCGCATTCTTGCAAACTTCCTACTGACTTTCTTTGGCGCATCCTCGAGGCGGAGAGAAAGACTTCCATCACTTTGAACCAAAGTCCAAAGGGCAGGATTTTTCTTTCCTTCTTCCGCTTGACCTCCCACCGCTTGCTTAACGTTCATAGATCCAATTTGAATCCAGACAGCTGTCAGTAAAAGAAAACAAATACAGACAGAGAGCAGCGATATAAAGGCCACCAAATCTATTTCATTATCTAAACTTTTCTTTCGCCTCATCTTTGACTCCAAAAGCTAGAGTTAAACTTCAAACTTCGTATCTAGAGTCTTCTTAGGCGTCGATTTCAGTTTGAGTGTGTCTAGAATGGGCAGCCACTCGCGCTGGACGTAAAGATAATGGGTTAAAGTTGTAGCTCAACCAGTTAAATGCTTTTAATGCCGATTGATTAAGATCTTCAGCCAATTGGTTGGATCTATTTGAGAGAACAGCAAACATAAGAAGTGCTGGAATCGCAACAATCAGTCCGTAGGCCGTTGTATTCATCGCTTCCGAAATACCATTCGAAAGAAGAGTGGCTTTTTCAGTCGGGCTCGCGTAAGAAACCGCCGCAAATGATTTGATCATACCAGTAA